>JBDSAM010000204.1:0-10707 GCA_039922135.1 Blastocatellia bacterium | reverse complement strand
TTTTGCTTTCGGATCGGTGTTGCTTTCAGGTGAGAAGAAGCCCTGCTGTTCCCAGAACGGGTACCAGCGCCCTTCAACTTCTTTGGGTTCGTATGCCTTCGGAATTTCCATGTAATTTGCCGTCAATAGGTGATGAATCGTCATTCAGATCGGGCGGAATGACGCGGCGAGTATCGCCAATCAATCCGCAAATGACAACCGACAAAAGCGAGAGTTTTCAGGCAGGATTGGATAGATTGCCTATCAATGAGGAACAGCAACAGGGCTGGTTTAATGAGAACTGTTTGTCTGCTTTCTTGGCTTCACAGCACTTGGTTTTAAACCGGACTCCAACAGCGAATCGGTTTCAATCCAGTTCAAGAAGGGGACCGGATTCCCGTCGCGATGCCGCTGGGATTGTGGATGGCCCAAGCTGGGTCTGCTGTTTGACGATCTCTGCGACTTCAGGGGCGAGTTGTATTGCCAGCTTCTGCATCAGTTTTTCTGACAATTGAGCCACGACGCGATTGACGATTTCATCAATGACATTTTGTGGAATCGTAGATGATGCTGAGAGTTGGGGATCATTTGCGAATTCGACGGCGGCCGATTGCGTTTCGGTGGTTGGCGTGAATGCTGCGACCGGCGAAGGCTGCGGCCAGATTTCGGGCAGCACGTCATCAAGATCAAGGATGTGATCAAGATCGCTAGCCACTCCGTTTTGCGTCTCCACCGCTGAAATCGTGATTTCTTCAACCCTAACTGACTGGGCTGGCTGCACGGCTTCGGCGAAGATCGGAGTTTCGATCTCTTCCACAAATTCTTCGTCCTGTTCTGCTGCCGCGACGATAGGTTCAGGTTCAGTGACCGGTTCCAAAACTGGTTCAGGCTCGGACAATTCTGATTCGGTTTCAACTTCCAACAAATTTTCTATTGGAATTAGTGGCTGCCGCTGCTCAGCATCCGGCGGAAAAGGTTGTGTGGCCGGCGCAGCAGCAGGGGATGGTTGAACGGCTTCCGTTTCTGCCTTTTTCTCTTCGATGAGCTTGGCCAATGAGAGATTGCCCATCCCCCCCGCATTGGGGGTTAACGGCGCAGTGATTTTTGGTGGATGGCTTTCGAGCAAGCCTTTGACGGTTGAAATTAAGGTGCGGATTGATTGAAAGGGTTTGGTTAGGTGCTGATTTGCCCCGATGCGGCGTGCGCGCTCTTCATCGAAGGGCTCGAAGGCTGGAACGAGCAGGACGACAGGCGTGTCTTTCATCTCCGGGTGGTTTTTGACGAATTCGCAAATGTCATAGCCGTTCTTGCCAGGGATGGAAACATCCGCCATTACCAGCGCCGGGCGCATGTACTGCAGCCGATTAATGGCTTCGTCGCCATTGTTGACGGTCTGTACATCAACGCCTTCATCTGAAAACGTCAGCGTAATGATCTTTTGAACAGTGACGCTATCGTCAGCGAGCAGAATCTTGTAGCCCACAACACCCTCCGAAGAGATAAACTGAAATTAGGACACCACTTGCGGCCAGACTTTTACCACAAAGACACAAAAAACACGAAGAGTTTACCAAGCTCTTCGTGTTCTTGTGGTTGAAGCAAAGTTAAAGTCACAGGAGACGATTAACGGAAGATGCCAAACTTTTTCTTCTTCTTGTCTTTCTTCTCATCACCAGTTTTTTTCTCATCTGGCTTTGTCGCCGGGGCGGCAACAGGCGTGGCGCTGTTTCCAGAAGTTGACGCCGCAGGGACAGGTTGATTTGAAGTCGCGGGATCAATGGCACCTTTTGTATTGGCGCGAATGGAGCGCGTGCCAGTAGCATTGCTGGTCTCGGACGGCTTCTTCAGCGACTCTTCTTTTACGTCGTTCTTTTCGTCGCCCTTTCTGCTTAGCAGTACGCCGTCTCTGGTAATATCCAGCCCGTTATAACCAAGGATCAACGCTGCTTTGCCCATCATCCCCGGACGCTCTAAAACAGGATTGTTGTTAGCGGGATCGGGAATCGGCTTGCCAAGCTTTTCCAGATATTCCTTGCCTTTCTTGGCAAACTCGCTGTTTGAGTAGTCGCGTACCAGACGCGTAAATTGCTCCGCGGCCTCTTCCGGCTGTTCCTGTTCGATCAGGGAAACACCCAGCAGATAGAGTGATTCGTCGTAGTAACCGAAGAGCGGATAGTTGTTGATAATATCGCGCAGGCGGCTTTCGCCCGCTTTATAGGCTTGCCGCTGAAAGATGTAGAACTTGGCAATGTCCTGTTCGTGCAGGCCAAGCACCTGTTGCACGTCTTTTTTGTCGCGCTTGATTACTTCCAAGACCGGCGAACTCTGGCAGCTTTGCTCAGCAGAGAGCAATTGTTGGTATGCCTTGCGCGCACTGGTCGCATCGCGGTTGTAAGCGCCCATCTGCCGCATGAACGACTGCGCGATCTTGTGTTTCACGTCGCAAATCTTCGGGTGCGTAGGGAAGTATTGTGCGAAATCCTTATACCCGCCGATGGCCTGTTCCAGATTGCTGGTGCCGCCTTCCAGGTAGAAAGAATCAGCAATGGCTAGTTTGGCCAGTGGCAGATATTCGCTATCGGCGTAGGTCGTGATGACGACGTTGTATAACAGCCGTGACTCGTCGTAACGCCCTTTCTGTGCCTTGACCGACGCCTGCTCATAGAGTTCCTTGTCGCGTCCTGGGATCGCGGCATTCTCGTTTTTGACCTTGTCTTTTCCGCCGCAAGCTGCGAGTAAAAGTGACAAGAGCGTGATTGACAAAACCAACAGGATTTTAGCTTTCATATGTTAAGAACTCCTGCGAAACATCCCGTACGTTGCAATTGGGATAGGAACACTGTTAAGCCAGTGTGTGAACGCTGGCTTGCGCTGACGCTGCGCCGAGCAGTTGCCGCGCGGCCTCCGCCGGATCGGGGTTGCCAAAGATCGCCGAACCGGCGACAAGGATTTCTGCTCCGGCGGCCACTACTGCCGCCGCGTTCTCAGTGCCAATGCCACCATCAATCTCGATGCGAGCGCGTGAACCATGCGATTTAATCAGCGCGCGCAACCGGCGCAATTTGTCGAGCGAAGAATGGATAAATTTTTGCCCGCCGAAGCCCGGATTGACCGACATTACCAACACGTAATCAACGTCACTGATAACTTCTTCGATCATTGCCAGCGGCGTCGCCGGGTTGAGCACCACGCCTGCTTTGCAACCTGCCTGGCGAATGTAGCCAAGTGTGCGGTGCAGGTGATATGTAGCTTCAGGATGTACCGAGATCATGCTAGCCCCGGCTTTGGCAAATGCGCCGATGAAGTTATCGGGATTCTCAATCATCAAGTGTGCGTCAATCGGCAGATGCGTTGCCTTGCGCACCCACTCAACGATGAACGGGCCGATGGTGATATTCGGCACGAAATGGCCATCCATCACATCCACATGAATATAGCCTGCTCCCCCGCTTTCGACTGCGGCGATCTGATCGCCCAGCCGCGTAAAGTCCGCTGATAAAATTGAAGGTGCGATTTCGACCATCTTGAAATACTCTTGATAGGTTCTAAGCTCTGCCGGTAGCCCTGCCCGAAGCTCTGAACGCTACCTCCAAACGATCTTGCTCTTGAACTTCCGTCTTCGTGCTAATTCCCGTCTGGCGGCGTTGGAGTTGGTGATGACTTACTTTTCGGCGTTGGTGATTCATCGGGCGAAGCCGTTGGTGTCGGCTTCGGCGTCGGCGATGGGGTCGGCGCGCCCATGCTGATGCTAATCCGAACGAGCTGTCCTGTTTTGATGGTTGTTCCGGGGGCGGGGAATTGGTCGCTTACCATATTAGCTTCGACCTTATCATTATGAACGCGGCCCTTGATCTTCATTCTTAGGCCTGCATCACCCAGCGCTTCCGTCGCGGCTTCTTCGGTCTTGCCTACTACATTGGGTACTTCGACCGATCTTCCGCGCAACGTAAAATACATCACTGCAAACGCGCTGCCGAGAAAGATTAACGCCAATAGCAGTCCCAGCAGCAACTGTTTGACTAGACCCGAATCGAGCCGAAAACTCAAACGCACTCTCCTCAAATTGAATGGAGTAAAAACGGATGCGGAGTTTAGCATCGCCTCCCGCGGCTTTACAACTTGAGCCTTCCGAACGCAAAACAAGCGCCTGTGCAACTGAAAATTGGCACATGCGCTCGTTTCAATTACGCTCCGTCGTGAATCGTCATCAGCCTGACGATCTCAAAACCGCGCATGCCGTTGGGCGTTTGAACCTTTACTTCGTCGCCCTCTTCTTTATTCAGCAAGCTTTTGCCGATGGGCGAGGAAGTAGAAATCAACCCTTTTTCGTAATCGGACTCTTCGGGAGTGACCAGCGTGTATGTGACCTCAGCATCACGATCCAAATCACGCAGGACCAGAGTTGAACCATACGAAGCGCGATCGGTGGGCAGACGGCTCAGATCAATGCTCGACAGCTTGGCGACCTGCTGCCGCAGTTGACGCACCCGCGCGCGGACGTAGTCCTGCCGCTCGCGCGCATATTTGTATTCGGAGTTTTCAGACAGGTCGCCGAGCGCCGCCGCTGTTCGCAGTGCCCTGGGCAATTCAACAGTCAGTTCATACTCCATTGTTTTTAGTTCCGCGACAATTTTCTCTTTGCCGGATAACTCTTTTTCTTCGCTCACAGGCATACATCCTTTCGTGCCAGATCAGTCACGAGCAGTCAGCGGCATTTGTCTTCAACCGCTGGTTGCTGCTAACAGTACTGATCTACTCAACTCAAAAATACGACTGCCGCAATCCCGTTCCTGAAGAACGAGGCTGCGGCAGCCGATGCGCAAGCTAACACAGTTCCCGAGTGGCTTCAATCGGGCTTTATTACAGCTTTAACGTGTCAACCAGTTCTTGAACAGAGGCCGCGGATTTTTGCAGAGCCGCGCGTTCATCTGTGGTTAAATTGATTTGGATGATCTCTTCAATGCCGTTCGAGCCAATTTTGACCGGCACGCCGACAAACAATCCGTTGATCCCATATTCGCCCTCGAGCAAGACGGCGCAGGGCAGAATCTTCTTCTTGTCTTTCAGGATTGCCTCAACCATCTCGACCGCCGCCGCTGCCGGCGCGTAGTAGGCTGAACCGGTTTTCAGCAAGCTAACAATCTCAGCTCCGCCGCTGGCCGTGCGCGCGACAATCTGGTCAATCGTCTCTTTTGGCAATAGCTCAGTAATCGGAATGCCCGCACAGGTCGAATAGCGCGGCAGCGGCACCATTGTGTCGCCGTGCCCGCCCAGCACGAAAGCCGTGACGTTTTCGACCGAGACATTCAATGCCTCCGCCAGGAAGCATCGCATCCGCGCCGAATCTAGAATGCCGGCCATTCCCAACACGCGATTCTTCGGGAAGCCCGATTTCTTCCACGCCACCTGCGTCATCGCGTCTAGCGGATTCGACACGACAATGATGATGCAATTGGGCGAATGTTTGACGATCTCTTCAGTCACGCTGGCAACAATGCCTGCATTGGTATTCAGCAGATCATCGCGGCTCATGCCCGGTTTGCGCGCAATGCCCGAAGTGATGACAACGACATCGGAATTGACCGTCTCTTTAAATCCATTAGTGCCGACCAGCCGGCTGTCATAACCTTCAACCGGTCCGGCCTGCGCCAAATCCAACGCCTTGCCTTGAGGCATGCCTTCGATGATGTCCACCAAAACGACATCGCCCAGTTCTTTGGAAACCAACCAATGCGCCGTCGTCGCGCCCACATTGCCTGCGCCGACAACTGTGATCTTCTTTCTTGCCATAGTTCCTCTTACGTTTTGAGTACCGCCTTCAGGCGGCTTAGTTTGATTGCGGAGTTGGCCACCGGAAGGCGGTATTCCAAAACTACATATTCTCAATAATCGCCGTGGCGAACTCGCTGGTCTTGACCTTGGTTGCGCCTTCCATCTGACGCTCCAGGTCATAGGTTACGCGCTTCTGGTCAATTGTCTTGACGATGCCTTTGACAATCAGATCAGCGACTTCCTGCCAGCTCATATGCTCGAACATCATCACGCCCGACAGCATGACGGAGCCGGGATTAATGACGTCTTTATCCGCGTACTTCGGCGCGGTGCCGTGCGTGGCCTCAAAGACCGCCGCTGCGTCACCAATATTCGCGCCAGGCGCCAATCCCAGTCCGCCCACTTGAGCCGCGCAAGCATCCGACAAATAATCGCCGTTCAGGTTCGGCGTCGCGATGATTTGGTATTCATCCGGGCGCAGCAGCAACTGTTGGAACATCGCGTCGGCAATGCGGTCATTGATCAGGATTTTGCCTTCTGGCAATTGGCCGTTGTGATCTTTCCACAGCTCGTCTTCGGTGACGACCTGAGCGCGGAACTCTTCCTTTGCCAACTGGTAGCCCCAATCGCGGAACGCGCCTTCGGTGTACTTCATAATGTTGCCCTTGTGGACAAGCGTGACAAGCGTTTTGTTATGGTCAACCGCATACTGAATGGCACGGCGAACCAGGTTCTTCGTGGCCGTGATTGAGATCGGTTTGATGCCAATGCCGGAATCAGCATTGATCTTGAAGCCGAAGTCACTCAGAAACTCGATCAACTTGCGTGCGCGATCAGAGCCTTCCTGAAACTCGATTCCGGAGTAAACGTCTTCGGTGTTTTCGCGGAAGATCACAACATCCAGTTTTTCAGGATGTTTGACCGGCGCGGGCACGCCATTAAAGTAACGAACCGGGCGAACGCAAGCATAGAGATTGAGCACTTGGCGTAGGGTCACGTTCAGCGAACGGATGCCGCCGCCAACAGGCGTGGTCAGCGGCCCTTTGATGGCAACGACGTAATATTGAATCGCGTCGAGCGTGCCTTTGGGCAGCCATTCATTGAATTTGGTGAACGCTTTCTCGCCAGCGAAGACCTCGTACCAAACGACACGGCGCTGCCCGCCATAAGCCTTCTCGACAGCGGCGTCAAACACGCGCTGCGATGCTTTCCAAATGTCGCGGCCAATGCCATCGCCTTCGATATAGGGGATGATGGGATTGTCCGGGACTTTCAGCCGCCCGGCTTCGACCCCGGCTTCAACGCTGATGCGCTGGCCGTCTGTGGGTGCCGGAACTCCGTTAAATGTAGGCATAAAAGCAATTCTCCTTCAGTCAGTCAGGAATTGGTTCGCAGGCGCTAGAGTTCACCGCAGCAAACCCGGCCAAGCTCAGACCAAACTCAGTAATGATGTCGTTATTACAGACAACGATTTGAAGCTCTGTTTTGAAGAGCGCGGAGTCTAGCAACCGACCTAAGGAGGAGTCAAGGAAGCGTTAAATCAGGCCTTCGGCGCGATTTCGCTGGCCGAAACTGTCTTTGAACCAGCCGGTCAGCCGGTATTCCCGCCATCTTAATGCTATAGTTTCCGTGATGACTACGACCGAAGAAATCCAGCAAAAATTGAATGAATTCGATCAGTATAAAGAGCGTGGGTGTCTGACTGCCGAGGCGGCTCTGGTGATTGCTTCGCGCGCCGCTGAGTTGGTTATCAAGCATCACGCAACCGGCGGCGGCTATCTGCGCGAAGCCGTCGAACTGATCTGCGAAATTGCCACCAATCAGGATCAGCAGGTCGCGCGCGCGGGCATTACTGCATTGTTTCCATTGCTGGTGGAACGGCTGAACGATTCCTTCGATCCGGCAAACTGCCGGCTTTATGATCAACTGTTTATTCAAGTGATCGAATTCTGCCGTCATCTGCCAGCGGGCCAACGGCTGGATGCAGGCTTGAAGCAGTTTGGCTTGATGAATGAAACCGATTTACTAGCGCGCAAGGCCGGAATCTCAAATCTCAAGTCTCAAATTCCCAACCCTGCTTCCTTCAAGCTTATTAAAAGAGTTCTGCTGCTATCGCGGGTTACTATCGGTGCAGATGTCGCTATCACAAGCGCGATCATTGCCAAGCTGCGCGCCGCTTTGCCACAGGTTGAATTTGCCATCCTAGGCTCTGGCAAGCTGCGCGATTTGTACGGCGATGACGCGCGCATTCGCATTCGCGAGGTCAGGTATGAACGCGGCGGCAGTCTGATTTCAAGATTGACAAGCTGGCTAGCCGTTGTCGAAGCCGTGAATGAAGAGCGGGATGGTCTGGATGAAAACGAGTTCTGGGTAATTGATCCCGATTCGCGCCTGACACAACTCGGCCTGCTGCCATTGGTCGAAAACGATCGCAACTACTTTTTCTTCGAGAGCCGGAGCTATCAGGGAGATAGCAAGTCAACATCCATCGGCCAACTCGCCGCGGGCTGGGCGGGCGAGTTAATAGGCAATCACCAACCAGCTTTTCCATTTATCGCTTTGCCCAAAGAACACCGCGATTTTGGCCTGCGCATAGCCAATCAACTTCGCGCGATGGCAATCCGCAATCTAGTAGCCATCAGCTTCGGCGTCGGCGGCAACCACGGCAAGCGCGTCTCAGATGAATTTGAAGAACGACTGGTTCACCACCTGCTTGCCGATTCAAAGTTGATCCTAGACAAAGGCGCCAGCGCCGAAGAGCGCGAACAGATCAACCGCATTGTGGCCAGCATTCGCAGGCAAGGCAGGCGCGTTGTCGAAATCAACGAAGCGAATAAAGTTGAATTAGCCGATGAAGATTTGCGTCCGGCTGAAGTGGTGACGTGGGACGGGGGAATAGGTGCTTTTGCCGGATTGGTTGCCGCAAGCGATGAATACATCGGCTACGATTCAGCCGGGCAACATATTGCCGCCGCGCTCGGCGTGCCGGCGTTGACGGTGTTTGTGAACTCAGGCAATGCGACCTTCGCCGAACGCTGGCGGCCATTTGGCAAGTTAAAGGCTGAGGTTGTGAACGTCGAGGCGGCAGAGTTGGCCAATTCGCCAAACTTCACCAACAACGTGTTGGCGCGAACCTGCTCCCTGCACCGGAAGATCAACAACGATGTGGTTGATGGAATCGGATGAGAGTTCGCGCAATTGGGGCATATCCTTACCTCAGAAAAAGTGTTTTTCTAACTTCACTTTTGGGCTCCTTTCCCCCCTGCTCGCTTCTTAGTCATGGCCTTCTTTTCCACTCGCTGCTTGCTTGCCTTTTTTACGCCGGTGCTTTTCGCAGCCTTGGTTCTCAATAGTTCGTTATGCTCGGCTTCTGAGGCTGCCAGACGTTCGATCCCGAGTTCGAGTTGCGGCTCGAAATGTTCGTCTTCCCAAGCGCGTAAAACGTCCAGCCATTCATGCGCCGCTCCCATCATCCATATCGTACTGAAGCCCTTACTGGTCAGTTGTCCTGTGTCCAGCAGATTGTCTATGCCAGATTCGACAGCAGTTCTAATTTCGGCAAGCGCCGCGATCATTGGTGGGACGCTCTCCGAGGTTGCCCGTTTGTAGGTTGACGAAATAAAGTCTTCGATCGCCTCACATAATACGTCGTAGGGCGCGGTCTCTTGAGGTAACTGCTCTTCCATCGTGTATCTCTGCAGGGTGCTGACCTGCGTTGTGCGGCGGCGGCCATTTCAAGCCACACGCTGCGGGTTTGGTTTCAAAAATGCTGGCAGCCAACGCCGCCTTGCATAATACTGGCTTATTCCACTTTCACGCCTTTCCAAAACGCGACGTAGCCTTCGATGTTCTTCGCGTCTTCTTTTGTTTCCGGATAAAACCACGCCGCGTCTTTGTTCACTTCACTATTCACGGCCACGTTGTAATAACTGGCCGTGCCCTTCCAGCCGCAGACTGTATGCGTCTCACTGGGTTGAAGGAACGCCTTATTGACGGCGTCAGGCGGGAAGTAGTGATTGCCTTCGACTATGATGGTTTCGTTGCTTTCGGCGATGGTTGCGCTATTCCAGGTTGCTTTCATAGTTTGTTTGCTCCTACTTGATGATTTCGGTTCGCACTGAAAGTGTCTCAATCCGCTTTTCATTGACATCATACCCCAGCCCCGCGCCGTTCGGTCGCGGGATTGTGCCATGCGGCGTGACTTCGACCGGTGGAGTGATGATGTCTTCAGACCAGTATCGCTTTGATGCCGACACATCGCCCGGCAGCACGAAGCCCGGCAGCGTGGACATATGAATGTTGTGCGCGCGGCCAATGCCTGCTTCCAGCATCCCGCCGCACCAGACCGGCACGTTGCGGTCGAAACAGTACTGCTGAATCCTGCGCGCTTCGGTGTGGCCGCTGACGCGACCGAGTTTGACGTTGATGATGCGGCAGGCGGCCAGTTGCAAGGCCTTGCGCGCGTCGTCCAAGCTCAGAATGGATTCGTCCAAACAGATTGCCGTCTTCAACTGTGGCTGCAACGCGGCGTGGTCAATGATGTCGTCATAGCTCAAGGGCTGTTCGATCATCAGCAGATTGAATTCGTCCAGTTGTTTCAGCAGTCCGACATCGGCCAGCGTGTAAGCCGAGTTCGCATCCACGGACATGACAATGTTCGGATGCTCTTTGCGCAAGGCGCGGATCATTTCAACATCGCGGCCCGGTTTGATCTTGATTTTGATGCGCTGGTATCCGGCGGCGACTTCCTTTTCCACTTTGGCCAGCATCGCCGCGTCGGTATCTTCCAGCCCCAGCGAGACGCCGCAGTTGATGACTTCCTGTGTGCCGCCTAACAGCTTCCACAGCGGAACGCCTTGCCGTTGGGCTTCCAAGTCCCAGACGGCGGATTCGACCGCGCCGCGCGCCATCTTGTTGCCGCGAATCTGCCGGGTTAGTTCGGGCACTTGTTCGGGC
>JBDSAM010000203.1:0-5900 GCA_039922135.1 Blastocatellia bacterium | reverse complement strand
TGTTCAGCGCTCCATCTGGGCATCCACCTCAAAATACGCAGCAGCAACCGCAGCCAACACCAACAGCTCAGTATAAAGGCTCACAGGCGGACAGCAACGATCCGAAATTGCAACAACCGGTGCGCCACAAACCGCAATCGCGCCGTCCGCAACGCATGAAGTGATTTCAACTGAAAGGCTAACTTTGGGATGAGCGACTCACACAGTCCTCATCCCTTGTTTTTGGCTAAAGCATAATAACAACCAAGCAGGAGAGGGAAACTTTATATCGAAATGAAATGCGCGTTCCATCCAACAAATCTGGGCAGCGTCCATTGCAGTTCTTGTAACCGCAGCTTATGCACCGCCTGTGACCATCGCATTAAAGGCTATCCATATTGCCAGGATTGCATTGTCACGGGTATTGAGATGCTGCGACGCAGGACAGACGCAGGGGAGCCTATGCGCCCGCACAGCGAGAAATCGCCTCTTGCCGCACTGCTGCTGGGTTTGGTTCCTGGCTTGGGCGCTGCGTACAACGGCCAGCCGGTTAAGGCACTGGTGCATTTCATGCTGGTTGCAGGATTGTGGACGCTGGCAGATGTTTTCCATTCGTCGCTGGAAGTAACCTGCGCACTGGCCGGGCTGGCTTTTTACGTTTACTCACTCTACGACGCCTTCCGATCAGCGCAGCGCCAACGCACTGGCGCAGATTTGCGCGAAGAAGATGAGCAATTGAAAAAGTTCATTCGTGCACGCACGAATCTATGGGGCGGGCTGTTAATCGGCCTGGGCGCGCTGACAACTCTTCACATTCTCTTTCCAGTCCAAACACACCGCTTCTGGCCATTGCTTCTGATTGTAGCGGGCCTCTATTTAATCAGCGAATTCCGGCGAAGCAAACAACATGCAGGAATGGCAGGCTCAGCAAGCGCGGCTTCTCCCATGCCGCTTTATCGAACGCCGCCGCCGTCAGTTATTCAATCCAGTCTTGAAAGTCCAACGGGCGAACTCGCTCGTGCCGAACGAAGGTCTGACAGATAGTCTTGCCAGCAAAGCATGCTGAAAAAGAATCGCTGATGACTATTCCAATTCTCGACCAAAACTGACGACCGAGTTCTCCTGATTTTTACTTGTGTCACTGATGTTTAACTAAATGCTTAAACGACTTGCCATATTACTGCTCGGCATTGGATTGATCGGGCTGGGCGTTCTGCTATTCGTCGCGCCCGGAGGCCACGTCAGCCTGCAATGGCTGGCGAAACTCTGGCCCGTATTTTTGGTCCTGGCTGGCTTGGTGCAAGTCGCAGGACACTTGATTGATCGCCATCCGCGCTCGCCCGTTGGCGGAATGATGATCGCGGCGGTGGGCGGGGTTCTGCTGGCTGCCAATCTGCGCGGTGACCATTCGCTGCTTCTGCTCTTTGGGCAGTACTGGTTCTGGCTGCTGCTAGCCTTCATCATTGGCCGCGTTCTCAAGCAATACACGCATCACACGTACCAGGCGCACCAGGCCGCAACCGGCGCGCGCCCACGGGCATTTTCGGCGGGCGCAATTGTAGTGATGATCCTGTTGGTTGGTGGCGGGCTGGCGTCGAATTTCCTGGCGAAAAATAAAGCCTATCTGAACGGCGTCGAATCGAAGCTTGGCCGGCTTGGGCTATTCGGCAGTGAGTTCGAAGTTAACGCCGGTGAGCAGGTGACGCTCACTCTCTCGCCAGCTTCGCATTTGGTCATCAGCGGCTTCAAAGGCGACATCGAAGTTTCCGCGACTGCGGAGTCCCAGCCAACCGCTCAACTGATCGCGCGCATTCGCGCCAATAATAAGGACGAAGCCAGTCAGATCGCCAGCAACATCCATTTGCAGGTCACGCCCGCCGGAAAGAATCTTCAATTCAGCATTAACACGGATGGCGTGCAGAACGATTACAGCGCCAAACTCATCATTGTGCTGCCAACAACGCCAATGGGCGGCGTTGAAATCGTCAAAGCAACTGGCTCAATTAAATTGAACGGGCTGCGCGGCGACCAGGTCATTCGCGGCACCGACCGCGTCGAAGTCCGAAATAACACAGGCCGGGTGACGATTGAAAATCCGCGTTCGGCTGAGCTCGGCCAAATCCACGGCGAAGTCAGCGTCACCGGCGCGCGCGGCAATCTGGAATTGCGCGCGGTCAAGGGCGCGATCACGCTCGAAGCGCGTGGCGGCAACGTCAATGTTGAGCAATCCTCCGGCCCAGTGCAGGCGCGCGTCAGGGACGCTCATTTGACCATCAATGATCTGGCCAGCGATTCGCCCGGCCCTGCGGCTCAGCCGATTCTCAAACTGACGGATGCCAGCAATACCCGCATCAACCTGCAGGAGATCAAAGGTGCGGTTTCGATCAACGCTGAACGTTCGCGCATCGAAGCTGAAAACATCAACGGCGACCTGACAATCAATAATTCGTCCGAACGAGTTCAACTGAATCATATCAACGGCGCATTGAAGGTCAACACAGAAAATTCCACCGTCGAAATCGAAGAGTTCAATGGCGCAGCCGTGATAGAAGCTACCCGCGACGTGACGGTGCGTGGATTTCGCGGCCCGCTTAGCGTCACGACTACATCCGGCGCAATCGATCTTTCAACCGATGAAAAGCTGGCCGGCAATCTAAAAGCCACCAGCGAGCGTGGCCGCATTCGCGTTTCGATTCCTGAAGACAGCGACTTCAAACTTGACGCCGGAAGCGAAGGCGGGCGCGTCAGAGTGCGTGGATTCGAGGATCTAAATGCTCCGAGCCGGCAAAGACAGCTCACGATGGAGCATGGCACTTCCCTCAATTCATTTATTGTCCTCCTGCGCTCGTCGCGTGGCGATGTTCAGCTACAATCTTCCGGCTTGGCATTGACCAGAGGCAACAATCATAATGATGGCGATAATGACCCGCCGGAAGAACCGAAGCCCGCGACCAAGCCGCTTAAGCCTTTAACAAAGCCTATGGCGGGAAAACCGGTGACAAAGTACACGGAGAGGTAAGAATGTTCGCCTGGATTTTCAAAATACTTGCAGTGATCACTTCGATTGTGACGACCGCGCTCTTGACGGTTGAAAGCGCCCGGCGTGGGCTTATTATTGCCTCGACGGTCTTCGGCATAGTTAAGATCGCAGTCATCGTTCTGTTCTTCGCGATTCTTGCGATTATTCTCTACTTGCTTCTAAAAGATGCTGCTCCTCCTTCTGCCGAGGAAGTTCAAACCCGCTAAACCGCTCAAGGACGGTAAGATGAAGGACAAAAAGAACAAGATGTAATCTGTCTACTGATCTGATGTGAGAGGAATTGAGAACTCACCCAATATGGCGCGCGTTCTGAAAGCTTGCCTGTTACACTGGCATTCTGAACGCGCGCATTTTATTGGTCGAAGGAGATTAGCTTATGAAAAACATGGTTAGATTTTTCGTTGCCTGTTTCGTGTTGGGGCTTGCCTTGATGGCGGGCATTTCTCACACGACCCAATTCAACACTTCGGCGCAGAGCGCCAATCAAGTGACCATCACCAACTTCAAGTTTGAGCCGAAGACGTTAACCGTCAATGAAGGCGATACCATCACGTGGGATAACAAGGAAGGCCTTCATACAGTCAAATCAGACACGGATGCATTCGTCTCTAAAAACCTAAAGGCGGGAGAAAGTTTCAGCTACCAATTTACGAAGGCAGGCAAATACCCATACCACTGCGCCTTTCACGGCAGCAAAGGCGGTACTGATATGGCCGGAACAATTATTGTGAAGAAGTAGCGGCGGCGGAATCAAGCAGTAAGCAATGGTAAAGAGCGCGTCTTTGCCCTAAAGACTCACACGCGGCAAATCAGTTTTTGACGGCCTGGGCGTCGCCCTTCTGCACGTCCATCTTGACCCACAGCTTCAGGTTCGGCTGCGTTGCGTCGTTCGAGATGACGTCAGCGTAACGATCCGTCAGACCGCTCATGCCTGCGGTTTTGACCGTCAGTTTGACAATGCCTTCCGCGCCGGGCGCGAGCGTTTTGGTGAAGTCGCTAGCCGTGCAGCCACAAGCGGGCGAGACGTTGGCGATGACCAGTTCTGCCGTGCCTTCGTTTTTGATTTTGAAGACGTGCGTGATTTCGTCGCCTTCCTTAACCTTGCCGAATTCGTACTTCAGGTTATCAACAACCAGCTTCGGTGCGGCCTTCTCAGCCTTGTCGGCCTTTTCCGTCTTGTCTTGTCCGAACGCGGACGCGGTAAGTGCCAGCGCGAAGAGTAATGAGAGGATCGGGGTGATCTTTTTCAGTTTCATACACACTCCCTTCAAAAATGGTTTGAGTTGAACGGCGACGCGCACGGCTTTGCGGTCGTGCGCATCGTGCTGTAAGTTCGCGGCCATAATGCCCGATAGCGAGCGCGGCGGGCAATTGCAACCGGATCGGGTCTTATTTGATCTTGTAGCTGCCATCGGGCAGCTTCTCGCGATGCGCGGTGTGGCAGGCCGAGCAGGTGCTTCCTACTTTTTTTTGCGCATCAGGGATTTTGTCCCATTCGCCGGCAGCGGCCAGCTTGCCGATTTCAGAGGCTCCGGCTCTGCCTTGTTTTGACCAATCGATGCCATCCTCGGCTTTGCGCTCTTTCCAGAAATCTTCGGACGTTTTGAAGATCGCTTCCAGCTTCGCGGCATCAGCCTTCACGCCGTCAGCATTCTTGGCTTCGATATTTTTACGCAGACTGCCCTGTGTAGGCATGATGGTTTTCATTGCTGCGGTGAACGCTTGTTCATCCAACGAACGCGGTATGGCTGCATAGGCAGCAAATGTCGCAAAAAGCAGAACCAGTAACAGTTTCATTTTTCCTCCGATGTTCGGCTTCAGATGAAGCCAGGGGTTTAGGAATTCAGGGCATTTTGGAAGCCCTCTTCAGTTAAGCTTGTTGAAATGCCGGAAAGGAAATCAGGCACAGCAAAAGACGCCTGTTTCGCCACACCCGTCACAACTTTTTCCGGGCCGGAACTGTGACACATAATCGCCACAAACGTTGCCTTCTCATTCCCAGCATTTATAATCCCCACGCTTCCGCATGCGGTACAAACGATTTCTTGCGATTTCAGAACACGTCCACCCAAACATATGACAAACATACTACCTGTCACCAACGCGCGCCGCTGGTCAGTGGTCGGCCTGCTCTTTGCGGCCTCAATGATCAACTACTTCGACCGGGCAACCCTTTCGATGGCGCTGCCGTTTATTTCAAAAGACCTTCATCTAGGGCCAGAAGCAAAAGGGATGCTGCTTTCATCCTTCTTCTGGTCATACGCCCTGTTGCAGATTCCCGTGGGCTGGTTCGCAGATCGAGTCAATCTGCGATGGTTTTACGCAGGAGCATTCACCGTGTGGTCAATTGCCCAGGGCCTGACAGGCTTTGCCGATTCGTTATTGATGCTTGTCACGTTCCGGATTTTGCTGGGCATTGGCGAATCCATTTACCTGCCTGGCGGAAGCAAGATCGTCAGCTTGATGTTTTCGCCTAAAGAGCGCGGCCTGCCATCAGGGGTCTTCGACTTCGGCACACGCACCGGTCTGGTGCTGGAAGGCTTGATCGTCCCTTATTGTTTGGTGCATTACGGGTGGCGCCGGACCTTCGTGGTCGTAGGGTTTTCGGCCCTGCTCTGGCTCATTCCTTGGCTGCTCTTCGCTCCACGGAATTTGCAAGCCAGTAAGGAAGACCGCGCCGCGGCTCCACGGCCCAGCATGGCGCAAGTCATGTCCCTGTTGAAAAATCGCAACTTAATTGGCATCTGCATTGGGTTCTTCTGTTTCGATTACTATTGGTATCTGCTGGTCACTTGGCTGCCGGATTACCTGGTGACTGTTCGCCAGTTGACGATTTTGAAAGCGGGCATCTACGCCTCACTTCCATTTTTCGTTTTCGGCA
>JBDSAM010000202.1:0-4206 GCA_039922135.1 Blastocatellia bacterium | reverse complement strand
CACTTCGCAATGAAGTCAAATGGCGCGAAAGGTTGCTGATTGAAGACTTGGAATTGCCCGAACGCCGTCGGCTCTATCCGCAAACTCTGGCCCGCCTGCTGGCCGTGCGCTTCAGCCAGATTAAGCTGCAAAGCGGGACGCTCACCGAAACCCCTGCTGTAATTGATGCTGCAACCACCGCGGTAACCGCCGCCGCGAAAAGATACGCTAGATTACGATGGAAGCTGGGCGGCGAAACGATTCTGGCCGTTGGCGTTGGCGAAGCCGAATCACAAACGGATATTGACGGAGTGATTGCCGCAGGCCTGGTCTGGCTGGCGAATTTCAACCGCCAGCGCGAAGCTCGCGGGCAATTCAATGAACAGGCCAAACGGTTGTGGTTCTGTCTGCCTGGCGCGGCATCACAGATCGCAATTGAACGGCTGGCCTTGCTTCACGGTTCGCACATCGGCGCACGTCTTGAATGCTTTGAAGTGGACGAGAGGCACGAATCGCTGCGGCCAGTGCTATTGGCCACGCAAGATGAACTGCTGAATACGCATCCCCGCGAATTGGATTGGCCCGAAGCCATTCCGGCAAACAATGTCTGGCGCGAACGAATCCTGAGCCTGGCTTCTGGCTTGATTGAAGTCCGGCAGCTTGCCGACCGTGAAAGTTACACAATCAATGGACTGGAATTCGCCCGGCTAAGCCGAGGCCAGGACGCCAGCCTAACATTTGGAATTGCTGGCGGTATCGCAGGCCTACGTGATGGAAACCAGGTGAATAATTTCTCCGTGCTCAGCGAGGCAAATTTCCCACGGCTTGAACGATTAGTGCAGGAAACCATCAAATATCGTTCGGCCCAAACGCCCGACCGCCGCCATCCGCTTTACCGTTTACGCGAAGAAGCATGGCTGGAATCATTGTTGCGGCGCGATATTCGCGCACTGAACGCTGGATTTGACGACCGATTCGTCTATTCGCAAATCCCGGCATGGCGCGGCGAAGAGCGATCAGTGATTGACCTGCTGACAGTGAATCACGAAGCGCGATTGGCTGTAATCGAAATCAAAGCCACCGAAGATGCTCAATTGCCAATGCAAGGGCTGGATTACTGGCTGCGCGTGGAGCAGGCAAGATTGCGCGGTGAGTTCGCTCGGCGCGGATTGTTCGCCGGAATTGAATTGGCCTATCAATCGCCACTGCTTTATCTGGTCGCGCCGCGCTTGCGATTTCACCGCAGCTTTGCGACAGTCGCACGCTGCCTGTCACCACAGATCGAAGCGTATCAAGTTGGTCTGAATGCAAGCTGGCGCGATGGCGTGCGCGTGCGCTCGATTGAGCGCGTAAATCAACTATGACAATCTTGAATCTCAAATTTGGGATTCATCAGGAGAATAATTAATGACCCCGCAATCCAACGGACACACCAATTCGATTTCAAATGGAACATCCAACGGTCACCACCCTATCCACAATGCCCCAGCAGATGGCGGCAAACTGATCGTCATCACCGCGCCGCTGACCGAAACCATAGATCACGCCGGTTACTTCATCCAGATGGGAATGGCTTCGATGCCCATTTGGATGGAAGGCGTGCTGAACAAGAAATATCCGAAATGGCGCGAAGTCGAATACAACGACGACGGTTCGGCGAGCTACATGCCCGCCGGCGTCCGGCTGGTTGAAACCTCGCTGCTGCGCGAATACAAACCGGAAGACATTGCCTGCTGCTACCCAGATGATCTGGAAAAGTTCGTCGGCCCAAACACGCGCGTCGTTGCCGTTTCAACGCACAACCCGCTGGGCGTGACATTTGCCGCCGGCGTCTACACTTCGATCTTCGGCACGTCGAAGATGCCGATCAATTCGCATTACTCGCGGCTGATGTTCGCTAAGATCAAAGAGAACCCCTTCCGCCAAAACTTCAAAGTCATCGTCGGCGGTTCGGGCGGCTGGCAGATCAAGCAGACCAATACATACGAAGAACTAGGCGTTGATTGCGTGGTCGAAGGCCGCAGCGAATCGGAAGACACGATGATGCTCTTCCGCAAAGCCATCAACGGCGAAGAACTGCCGCGCGAAATTGACGTGGCGCACCCCAAAGACCGCAACGCGATTCTGGTTCCCGGCAAACGCACGACTTTCGGCGTGGTCGAGATGACAACAGGGTGCGGACGCCGCTGCCAATTCTGTGTACCTGACCTGAACCCACAGCTCGATATGCCGAAAGAGAGCATTATGAAAGCCGTGCATGCCAACATCAGCGGCGGCAACAAACAGATTAGTCTGGCGACGGAAGATATGTTCATCTGGGGACAGGTTCACACCGATACGCCTTTTTATTATCCAAACCGCGAAGCCTTGCTCGATTTGTACGGCGAAATAGTCAACACGCCCGGCGTCGAACAACACGTCCTGAGCCATTCAACCATCGCGCCCGCCGTCGTTGATCCGGTCATGATCCGCAAGCTATCGGAAATGCTGCTGCCGAAAAGCCCTATCCATCTGCCTTACTTGAGCACTCACCCGCAAAAGAAAGCCCTGTCGCCGCTGATCGGTCTGGAAACTGGTTCGCCGCGTTTAGGCAAAAAGCTGATGCCGAGCAAAGGCGTGCCGTTTTCCATTGAAGACTGGCCGAGCATCGTCCTGGAAGGCTTGCGCACGCTGAACGAAAACAACTGGTTCCCGGTCATGACGCTGATCATCGGCTCACCCGACGAAACTGACGAAGACGTGATGGCTACGCTCGATCTGGTTTACGAAATGGAACGGCGCGGACTGTTTGCCTTCCTGGTGCCTTCGATCTTCACCCCGCTGCACGACACGCGAATGCAGGACAAGATGGGCGTTTCTGAAACTCGCCAACTCAGCCCGCTGCAATGGCAGTTGATGATGAAGTGCTGGAAGCTGAACTTGAGGCCGGGCTTGTACAGTTGGTGGGGGCCAATGGCCTGGCGCACGGGCGCGCTGGCGCTGTGGGCGTGGAAACTGCGCAAGATCAACGGGCCGAACTTCACCTGGCCGCTGTTTAATTTCGCCAGCGCAATGCCTGAAAGCTGGATGGAAAAGATGGGCAAGATTTACGTCGGCAAACCGCTGAAGACAAAATCGCGCAAAGAACTACTGGCCACCATTCGCCCGAACCAGTGGCAACACCTGCGCGAAGATTGCGGCGATCTGCCAGATGGGTGGGAGCCGAAGAAGTCCTTACAGATGTTAAAATCAGAAATCCTATCTGTTGCTGATTAAGACTCGTTTTAAACTCCGATCAGCGCGATTTGATAAAAAAGCCCAGCAGTAGGAGGCAAAGATTATGAGCGTGATGATTTCCCTTCCCGAAAATATTGAGCATCAACTCAAGGTTGAATGGGGAGTTGACCTTTCCCGCCGCGCCTTAGAGGCATTGGCAATCGAAGGCTATCGCACCGAGGCTCTGAGCCTGGGCCAAGTTGCTGAGATGCTGGGGATGTCCGTCAACGATGCAGATGGTTTTTTAAAAAAACACGGGGTTGATTCACTGACAACCATCGAAGATTTTGAACGCGGGCGGCAATCGTTGGAGAAACTTTTTGCCCGATGATTATCGTCTCCGACACTTCGCCAATCAATTATCTTGTATTGATTGATGAGATCGAGCTACTGCCAAAGCTGTTTGAGCAAGTCATCATTCCGCCCGCAGTAGAAAAAGAATTGCGACATCCCGCCGCGCCCAAGGCTGTCAAACAATGGATTAACTCACCTCCGGCTTGGCTGGAAATACGTGATGCCTCCGCGCTTGATCCCACGATTCATTTGGACGCAGGCGAGACTGCCGCAATTTCATTAGCACTTGAGATTAACGCCGATCAAATTTTGCTTGATGACAAGAAGGCGGTGAAAGTCGCCATTGCGCGTGGGTTGGGCGTGGCTGGGACGCTTAACGTTCTGGAACTTGCAGCCATCCGTGGCTGGATTGACCTTCCCACAGTTCTGGCAAAGCTTCAGAAAACCAACTTCCGCGCTCTTCCAGATCTGATTCAAAAGCTGCTGGATGAGGATGCTCAACGGAATCAGCGGCCAGGTTAAACAGCTCAAAACTGAAATTCTTTATGGAATCCCCTGCTAACTCTTCGGCTGAAAAAGTTTCGCTTGATAGCATTCGCGCCGCACGCGAAATCGTTTATCGCACATTGAAGCCAACGCCGTTGATAGATTACCCGCTGCTCAACGCAGAACTCGGCG
>JBDSAM010000201.1:0-7817 GCA_039922135.1 Blastocatellia bacterium | reverse complement strand
CTGACCACCTTGGACAACTGGACGCGAAGAAAAAACCGCGTGCCGTGACCATCGTCGGTGGGGCCAGCGCCAATCGGCAATGCCTTGAACTCAGGCGCGGTGCGCAGGTGGTTGTCGCCACGCCGGGCCGCCTGCTGGATCACCTTGAAAATGGGACTGTAAATCTGTCTCATATTGAAATGCTGGTATTGGACGAAGCAGATCGCATGCTGGATATGGGCTTTTTGCCCGCTATCAGCCGCATCATTGGCTTGCTGCCGGTGGATCGGCAGACGCTGCTGTTTTCCGCGACGATGTCCAGAGAAGTTGAAGGAATTGCGCACCAGTATATGCAACGTCCCGAGATTGTGGATGTGAATACGCGTGGCAAAGCTGCTATCACGGTCAAACAGAGCGCCTATCCGGTCGCGCTGGAATCAAAGACCAATTTGCTTTTGCATCTGTTGGAGCAAGAAGAGGCGGATCGAGTGCTGGTTTTTACTCGCACACGTCGCGGCGCGGAACGACTGGCAACTTTGCTGGCAGCACGCAAGCATCAGGTCAATCGCATTCACGCCGACCGCACGCAACCGCAGCGCGAAGCCGCCTTGCGTGGTTTTCGTGATGGGCGCTTCCGTGTTTTAGTTGCAACAGACATCGCCGCGCGCGGAATTGATGTGGATTCGATCTCGCATGTCATCAACTTCGATGTGCCTGATGCGGCGGAAGACTATATTCACCGCATTGGCCGTACAGGCCGTGCCGGTAACGAAGGCCGCGCGCTGACGTTGCTGACGCCCGTGGATGAACTGTCAATGATGGCAATTGAAAAGCTGACCGGGCAGTTGGTGGAGCGCATCGTCGTTCCGGGCTTCGGTGGCAAGATGCCGATTGTTGATAAATCGTCGCCGATGCGTGGTGGCGTGCGCAGAAGCAGCAGCGGGTTCCGTTCGTTCAATCCACGCCGTTTCGGCAGCCGGCGCTCCGCGTAAAGCCGCCCGGTAATGTGAAACTCAGTCTTGCGGGGCGATCTGGTCAATCGCCCCCTGGCTCGGCCACTCAAGCAATATCTCAATCCCAGCCAAGCTTGCATCAATCCATCCGATTGCTTAGCCTCTGATCCGTCCGCTCAAACCCATCCCAATTCGATCTAAAATTTTTATTGTGAGAAATTTGATGAAGATACTTCGTTCGCGCCCAGTCTTGTCTCTTTTAGCGATGGCATTTTTGGCTTCCTTCTTTTTTGCTGCCTGCCATCAGCCGCCATCCACGACACAAAATACAACCGCTACACCGGCAACCGTTGCCACGACGGCTTCGCCTGAAGCGGCCGTGTCTCCGTCACCTCTGGCTTCGGCGTTGCCGCCGCTGCCGGACAAATTCGCGCCCGTTGAATTCGCCGATGTCACCGCGCAAACCGGCATCAAGTTTCGCCACAACAATGGTGCCTACGGCAAAAAGTACCTGCCAGAAACAAACGGTTCAGGAGGCGCATTTCTGGATTTCGACAACGACGGCTGGCAGGACATCTTGCTGATTAATTCGACGGATTTTGAAGACGCCCCGAAGAAGCGAAAAACCACAATGGCGCTTTATCACAATAATCAAAATGGGACTTTTACCGATGTGACAGCGGCAGCGGGCTTGGCCAAGCCGATGTATGGGATGGGCGTGGCGATTGGCGATTACGATAACGATGGATGGGACGATGTCTTCGTGACAGCACTCGGCGAAAACAAACTTTTCCGCAATCTGAGCAATGGCAAGTTTGCCGATGTGACGGCAAAGGCTGGCCTAAATACTCCGCCGCAGTTTTCGACCAGCGCAGCCTGGGTCGATTATGACAAGGATGGCAAGCTGGATTTGTTCGTCTGCAATTATGTGGATTGGACGATTGAAAAAGATGTGGACTGTAAGCTTGACGGCACAAACAAAAGCTACTGTACGCCTGAAAAATACGAAGGCCAGAAATCGCGCCTTTACCATAACACCGGCGGTAAGTTCGTGGATGTGACCGAAAAGGCAGGCATCACGGAAACCCCGCTGGGCAAGGCGATGGGCGTGGCAATTCTGGATTACAACAAAGACGGCTGGCCGGACATCTTCATCGCCAACGACACGCAGCCAAACAAACTTTACAAAAACAACGGCAACGCGACCTTCACTGATGAAGCCGTCACCGCCGGCGTCGCATTCAGTGAAGAAGGCAAAGCGCGCGGCGGCATGGGCACTGATTTCGCGGATATTGATGGTTCCGGCTTTCCTTCGATCATCGTCGGAAACTTTTCAAACGAAGGCTTGGCGCTCTTCCGCAATCAAGGCAAAGGCCTGTTTTCGGACGACGGCCCGGCCAGCAACCTTGGCCGCGACACAATGCTCTCGCTGACCTTCGGCGCATTCTTTTTTGATTACGATCTGGATGGCCTGCCGGACATCTTCATGGCTAACGGCCACGTCGCCGACGACATCAACAAAGTCCAACCGAAGATCACCTACTCCATGCGCCCGCAGCTTTTCCACAACGATGGCAAGCGGAAGTTCACTGAGCGCAAAGCGGGCAAGCCTTTTGCGCGTGCCATCGTTGCGCGCGGCGCGGCCTACGGCGATTTCGACAATGATGGCGACTTGGATGTGTTGGTGACGACGAATGGCGGCCCGGCTTACTTGCTGCGCAATGACGGTGGCAATCAGGCGCGCTTCGCCAAATTCAAGACAATTGGCGCGGCGACCAATAAAGACGGCATCGGCGCGCGGGTCACAGTCTTCCTGCCGGACGGCACTAAACAATGGCAAGTCGTCCACAGCGGGTCGAGCTACTGTTCACAGAGCGAACTGCCACTGACATTCGGCCTGGGCCGCAGCGACAAAATTGATCGCGTCGAAGTCGAATGGCCGAGCGGCAAGGTGGATAAGATTGCCGGGCTTACAGCCAATCAACTTTATATCGTGAAGGAAGGGATCGGCATCAGCGAAAGCAAACCGATATCCATGGCCTCGCCTGCGCCTTAGCCTTCGCCAAGTGGAACTGTGGCTGTTAAATAAAGGAAAAAATTTAATGCACCCGTTTGAAAAAGCTCTCAGTGTTCAGATCGAAGATATTGAGATCGAATTAAGAGGGCAATCCGCGCTTTCGTGGGCAGAGTTTCTTCTCAATCCACGCCGTCTTCGAGGTAGTGATTTTTTGATGCGTTGGTCGCAAGGCGTTTGGAGCGAAGAACGAATTACGCAAGCTGTAAACGAGACGGAAGAATTCTGGGCTTTGCCATATGGGCCAAGCGGCGTTGCACCCGACAATGATGTTAGAGCCTTCGAGCTTTACTTTGAGCGGCTGGAACATGCCGGGCTTGGAAAGATCAAACGCCCCGACCTGCTGATTTTTCGGAAGGCTGATGAGCAAAACATTCTGCCAATTGTTGAAAGTTTAGGTGGCCTGAGTGAACTGCCTTTCACCCCAGAAGAATCCGTAAAGATGCAGGAGATTCTGGCAAAGGCCGTAATCGCGGTCGAGTGTGAAAACAGCCTTTGGAAAGCGGGCTTGATGCCGGATTTTGGCGCGCAGTTGAAGCCGCAAAAACGGCTGGGCGGCAAGCCTGGATTGAGGAAAGCCGCTGTGTTGCCGACGGTGATTATCAAGGAAGAAGATCGAAAGCCATTGCTGGATTGGCAATCACAGCGGGGGATCAAGATTCACGTCTGGCAAGTCTTCTATGACCGCGCTTGGGGAATGTCTTTGGACACCGCCGAAAGCTTGATTGCTGAAGGGTTGATCATGCCAACGGAGCAAGTTTTTCAGGCTCCGGGCGGTGCCACTTCAAAGAAAGCGATCTACAAGTTTTACTATCACTACGGTTATCAACTCGGCCATTCGCACGAAGACCCCTCGCTTATTGCCGCCTGTATTATTGACAAGAACGGCCATATTCTGCCTTACGTTCGCTTTGAAGGTGGTGGCATGACGCTTGATTCTGAAGCAATGAAAATATTGCGAGAGCTATCGAATGTTAAAGCTTGATCAATACAAAGTACCGACTGACTGGCACACCAGAGAAGGGTTAAGAGAGAAAGGCCAATTCTGGACTCCTGACTGGATTGCTGAAGCAATGGTCGAATATGCGCTGGCGGGTGGGAGCAGGAAGCTGTTTGATCCGGCGGTTGGCGCGGGTGCTTTTTTCCGGGCAGCAAAGGCGGTTTCAAAAGAACGGGGCGTAACGCTTTCTCTGGCGGGGGCTGAAATTGACCAAACTGCTCTGGCGCAAGCTGAACAACAAGGTCTTTCGGCAAGTGACTTGGCACAGGTGAGAATCGCCGATTTTGTTCTTGATCCGCCCCCAAGCAGGTTAACAGCAATTGTCGCTAATCCTCCCTACATTCGTCATCACCGGATTTCGGCGGCGATCAAAGAGAAGCTGAAAAGATTGGGCAAGGAGATAACAGGCAAAATGCTTGATGGTCGAGCAGGGCTGCACATTTACTTTTTGATTCGCGCGCTGGATTTGCTGAATGAAGATGGAAGGCTGGCATTCATCATGCCTGCCGACACCTGCGAAGGTATCTTTGCCGGTGATTTGTGGAAATGGGTTGCGCGAAACTTCTGTTTGGATGCGGTTGTTACATTTGCTTCGGGAGCTTCGCCGTTTCCTCAAGTTGATACAAATCCATTGATCTTTCTGATTCGCAAAGCCAAGCCGCAGGAAACACTGCTTTGGGTTCGTTGTCACGAAGCCGGGTCAAATCAACTTAGGAGTTGGATTGCGTCCGATTTTGGTTCCACCAGTCAGACAACCTTCTCGGTAGCGATTAGACAACTGGACGAAGCAATCGCAACAGGTCTTTCACGAGGGCCAAATGAAACTGTTGTCGGCGGCCCGATTCTTGGAGACTTTGCCAAGGTGCTTCGTGGAGTAGCTACCGGAGCAAATGAGTATTTCTTTTTGACGAAACAACAGGCAGAACAATTTCACATCTCGCCAAAGTTTCTGATCCCAGCCATTGGTAGAACCAGGGACGTACCGGATGACGAGATTACTCCGGCAATTTTGAACTTGCTGGCGGAGCAGGGCCGTCCGACTTGGTTGCTGTCGTTGAATGGCAAGCCGGTGGAGCAGTATCCGCAAGCAATTCAGTCCTACTTGCAGGAGGGCGAGGAGTTAGGCTTACCGCAGCGCCCGCTGATTTCGCAACGCCGCCCTTGGTATAAGATGGAATCGCGTGTCACTCCGCCGATTCTGTTTGCGTATCTCGGTAGACGAAATTCAAGATTCATCCGTAATCATGCCGGAGTTGTCCCGCTGACCTGCTTTCTGTGTGTGTACCCGCATCGTGGCGAGCAAGACTACGTTCAGCGGTTGTGGTCGGTGTTGAATCACCCGGAAACCATCGCGAACCTACCGTTGATTGGAAAGTCGTACGGTTCAGGCGCGGTGAAGGTGGAGCCGCGTGCATTGGAAAGACTGCCGTTGCCTGAGCATCTGGTTGCTGAAGCTTGTTTACTGCGCGAAGAACGTCTTTTCTGAAAGGAATGAAGACGCAGGCACAATCTGATGCTCTTGCCGAAGAATGGAAGAAGATGGTTAAAGAGATGGCTGCGCCGAAGAAGAAGTAAACCTGAAACGCTCTGATGCTTGATAGCGTCTTATGCATCTGACTGTCCCGCACATAAATCGCTGAAAAATGGCTGAAAAATTGAATGAAGCAGAAGCTAACGCGATCTTAACTTGACCTACTCCGCAGCGGTGATTTACCATTTTGCACTAAGTCGTCCATCAACTAAGCATCAGTAATTCAATTCAGTGATTTTTTGGCAAGGCGTTGTCTCTGACAGCAGCATTGCGCCGACAAAAAGCGTCCGGCAGAAGACGCTGCTTCCATCAATATCCGGCCTAGCGGCTATTACCAGCAGGGATGAAATCAATCGCAGTTTTGTACTCACGCTTTGAGCGGCGGCGGCATTGAACCGTCTGCTGATTCAATGGCTCCTAACTCCATTTTTTCAAGTGAGGGAGAATTATGTTTAAGTCAAATTCGTATCGTATGCTCTGCGCGGCGATGCTCTTTGCGCTCTGCTTTGCCTTTGGTGGTGCGCAAGCGTTTGCGCAAGCGAATGCGAGTGCTGGCCAAGTCGTCGGCACTGTGCGCGATAGCAATGGCGCGGCAGTCGCTGGCGCGCGGATTCGCATTGTCAACACACAAACCGGTTTGGAACAGACCGCGACGGCCGGCGAAGACGGCTTGTTCCGCTTTGTGTTGCTGCCTTCGGGCACCTACAACCTGACGGCTGAAGCGGCCAACTTCGCCAAGTCTGAGTTGACTGGCATCAAGGTCACGGTTGGCCAGGTCACCGACGCCAATCTCATGCTCGGAGTCGCCGCGGTTTCCGAAGCCATCACTGTCACGGCGGAAGCCGTGCAGACCACCGTTTCACAACCCGACGCGATAATCAGTCAAACGCAGATCGATAATTTGCCGATCAATGGCCGCCGCTTCCAGGACTTCGTCACTCTGACGCCGACGGCGCAGGTTGATCCGTCGCGCGGCCAGATTTCGCTTTCGGGTCAGCGCGGCATCAACGCGAACGTCAGCATTGACGGCGTTGATTACAACCAACCCTTCTTTGGCGGTCTGCGCGGCGGCGAACGCTCGAACAGCGTTTTCACCATCCCGCAGGAATCGGTCAAAGAGTTTCAGGTCATTGCCGCCGGTTATTCGGCAGAGTTCGGGCGTTCGACGGGCGGCTTGGTGACGGCCATCACCAAGTCCGGCACGAACGCGCTTCACGGCTCAGCCTTTTATCTGATTCGCCCGCAGGAACTGGCGCGCTCGAATGCCTTCTACGATACGCTGGCGCGTTCGCTCAAACGCGACATCGTCGTCTCGCCGACGCAGCAGCAGTTTGGCGGTTCCATCGGCGGCCCGATCAGGAAGGACAAAATGTTCTTCTTTGGCTCCTATGAGCAGCAGCGCTTCCGCAACCCGCGCCAGGTCTTCTTCGATCCGCTCTCGACATTCACGCCGACGCCAGCTACACAGGAAGCCTTCGACTTTTACAAGACGCTGCAAGTGCCCTTCGAGCAGACCAACGATGCCAAGGCTGGCCTGTTCCGCTTCGATTGGAACATCAGCGACCGCAATCGCTTCAATGTCCGCTACAATCAGAGCTACGCCAACGCGCTTAACAGCACTTCGGTCGGCAGCACGGTTTACAACCAGCCGGCGATCAACAACGCCCTATCGAACAACGGCACCGAGCAGGACAAGTCCTACACGGTGGTCGGCCAGTTCACCACCACGATCAACAGCAATCTGATCAATGAACTGCGCGGACAATATTCGCGCGAAGTCCGTCCGCGTCTGGCCAATGCGGAAGCTGCCAACGTCTCGAATACCATCGGGCGTTTCGGCACGGTCAATTTCCTGCCCACGACGCAGTTCGATTACCGCATTCAGGCCTTCGATAACCTGACGTGGTTGCTGGGCAATCACTCGGTCAAAATGGGGGCCGAAGGCAACCAAGTTTTTGCCAGCCAAGTCTTCGGCTTTAACCAATTCGGCGTCTTCGGCTCCAGCACGAATGACACTGCGACGATCCTCGACGTTCTTTCTTTTACACCGGGCATCACGGGCGGCGCAGTCAACCGATTTGACTCGACGACGGCCAACTACCTGCGCCAGATCGGCAACCTGCAAGCTTCATACGACGTGCAACAGTTCTCGCTCTTCGTGCAGGACGCCTGGCGCGTGCGTCCGAACTTCACGCTTAACTACGGCCTGCGCTGGGAAGGCCAGTTCAACCCCGCGCCCGAAGCCAACAACGACATCATCCTGAATCAAATCCGCGGCTT
>JBDSAM010000200.1:0-6324 GCA_039922135.1 Blastocatellia bacterium | reverse complement strand
TCAAGTCATAAAACAACCGCAGAATGCGCTCTTTTTTTTCCAACTCCTGCCGGAAAACGAGCGCAGGCACTTCCTGCGAACCCGAGAAGCTATGCAGCGCGGAAACCGAAAGCAGGTCGTTGGGGGTCTTTTGCAAAACTTCGCGGAACGATTCGGACGGCGTTGAAGGGCGAGGCGCATCGGCTACTTGCAGGGTTACTGTACAAGACCCGAACTTCACCTGGTCTTCACTTGTCAGTTTAACGTCAACGTTCGGTTGAATGCGTTGGTCATTAACGAACGTACCGTTGCCGCTGCCCATATCGCGCAAAATCACATCGCTATCAGTTTTGCGTATGATGGCATGCAGGCGCGACACGCGCGGGTCGTCCAGAATCAAATCATTCTTCAACTCGCGTCCGATAGTGATTTCGGGCAGATTGAGTTCAAAGATAAAATTTTTGTTGCCCGGGGCTTGAACGTAAAGATTCGGCATAAAGCATTAGTGATCAGTGATCAGTGATCAGTGATCAGTGGTCGGTAGCTGGCGGCTTCTCTTGCTGACCACCAACCACTGACCACTGACCACTGACTAAAACTCATATTCTCGTCCGACTTCGGCGATCCGGATGCGCGGATTGGCAAGCGCGGCAATCTCAGCTTCAACCTGATCGCGATAGGCGGCCTTCAGGTGCACGGCAAAGACAGGAACATCGGATTTGATCTTCGGCAGCTCTTCCAGCAGCGTCGCGGGCGAGTGATGACCAGAGACGCGCGCCAGATCCGTCAGCCGATTGGGGAATGACAAATCAATAAAGACTGCGCGCAGTTTGTCGTGTTCTTGTGCGATTTGCCAGATGCGTTCGGTTGCACTGGTGTCCGATGTAAAGAGCAGGGCGCTGCGATCGTCTTCAACAATCAATCCGTGCGTCAGAATCGTATGCGTGACGGGAATCGGCGTGATCTTCAACCCTTCAGCGAAAAAACTTTCGCCGGCTTTCATCGGATGATAAGCAATCAAATCAGTATGTGAGTTCTTCATCGTCTCCAGCGTAATCCAGACGCGGTCGGTTAGCAGATGCCGCTGTAACGCATCAAAGTCAGAAGGGGTCGCATAAACATTGACCGGCTCACGGACTTCATCAAACAGGTCGGTCAAATAAAGCGGCAGCGAGAAGATATGATCCAGATGCGCATGGGTGATGACGATGGAGCGAATGCGAAGCTGCTCTTCCGACGACAATCCAATGGCCAGCGCGCCTGCATCAATTGCCAGCGTATCGTTAATTAGATAGCTGGTCAGCAGTTGCCGGCGGCCATCGCTCGTGCTTGGAACAATTTTGAACTTCACGATTGTAAGCGTGAACGTAGATCGGCAATCGCCGGATTGCCGGAATTGACCTGCTCCAACTGTTTCAAGGATTCGGCAGCGGCAGATTTTTCGCCTTTATCAATTAAAGCGCGAGTCAGGTTTTGCAGCGTCTTTTCGTGGCGCGGGTCGGATTTCAAAGCAGCGCGGAAGTTTTCGATGGCGCGATCCAGATCGCGCGGCGAGCGCAGGTAATAAGTCAGTCCCAAATCCATTCGTACCGTGGTGTCCGCTTTGATCTTCAATGCCTGTTCGTACCATTTGGCGGCGTCCTCAAAGCGTTGCAGATCAAAGGTCGTATCGCCGAGCTTAACCAGCAGGTCGAAATCGTTTGGTTTGATCTTGGTGGCACGCTCATAAAACTCTATCGCGCCATCTTTGCGGTTGATTTGGAAGAACAAGTCGGCTGCTTTCATTTGCGCATCGAAGTTGGATGGCTCATTACGAGCTTGCCCGATAACTGCCATCACTTCGCCTTGCGCTCCGCCTCCGGTATTGCTCGTTGAATCGCCCCCTGAAGCACCGGAGTCGCCAGAAGCAGGAGGATGGTCTGGAGGCAGGGCACCAGCGTTGGCAGCAGTGTTTGTTCGCGAAATTGGCGCGTCGCCATTGATGTAGTTCGTTCCGGCGTACCCAATGATCAGGCCAGCCAGCAGGCCAATAATGGCGTAAAGTGAATTCTCTTTATTCATGGGAGCGTAATCAGCGAAGGTAAACGAAAGCCGAGCGTCAAGTAAGTTTTGATCTTTGACGCTCGGCTTACTGATGCCGAACCTTCTAATCTTTCTTTTCGTGGCATTCGATGCATTTGGTCGCGCCGCCTTCACCCATCTTCTTGGCCGGTGCAGTGTCTTTGGGTTTGTGCGTGATCTCGCCCTTATGGCATTCGATGCAGTTGGCGTGGTACGCCTCTTTGCTCCACAACTCAGTGCCCTCGCCGTTCTTGGGCGTCTTGGCGTCGCCTTCCTTGCGCATATGGCATTCGGCGCAGAGCTGAACTTTCTCAGGCTTGGCCTTGAAACCGTCCAGCGTCAGCCCTTTGTTCGTATGATGGCAAAATGTGCAATCGGAAAAGGCTAGGTGTTTCTGATGAGTAAATTTGACCTGTCCCCATTTTTCATCAACCGAGGGAATGACAAGGTCGTCGCCCGGAAGCTTCTGGCCTTGCCCTTCGGCAAGGGTAAATGCTGCCTGAGTGGTAAACAGGCGGGCGGAAACACTCAACGAGCAGGCAATGGCGAAACAGGCGACAATCAGCAATTTCAGTTTCATCGTAATTCTTTCTCCTCAAGGTGTTGATGCGATGAGTAAGTGCAAGTTGTGGAAGCGCAACGCCGCTAGAGTAAAACGGCAGGTGCGCGGCGTCAATTGAGAAGGGGCCAGAGAGGGAAGGCCCAGCTTGCGTATAAGCTTCGCAGGGCTTGTGAGAGTGCCTTGCGCGGCGTAAAGATGCTGTACTATCATCCGCGCGTTGCTTAACAGGTTAATTCGATTCCCTTTACTCGCAAATAGAAATTGAAATCAGACGTAGTTTGAAACTTCGACCTGACAAATTCTCGAAGGCCGAAAATTCGTTTTTATCGAAAAAAATAAAGTTGAAAGCACAAAAATTTTTTCAGCAAAAGATGTTCAAGAAACCAACCGCGCCGGAAGCGCGTGACAACACAGTGAGCAAGCCCGCTTAATCGCTTCATTACCGGTTGCTTGCTCAGTTAAGGAGGTAGCGATGAGCAAGCGACTGACCGACCGCGAAAGACTGCTGCACAAACTCCAACAAATGACCGATAGCGAAGTTGAAGACATACTTGATTATGTCTCGCTGATGGAGCGAACTGTCCAACGGCACACCAAACGTGACGGCGCCAGAGACCCAAAAAACGTATTTGGTTCGGTAAGTTCTGAAGATGAATTGCTGGTGCTGCTCAGCACTGCACATGAAAACCGCCGGGCGCGTCAAGTCTTTGAATGGGAAACAGCCAGAAGACGCGCCGAGATGAAGGTTGGGAGCGCCGCCCGCGGATGAGTTTCAAATCTCAAATCTCTCCTTCGTTTTACGGTAATGGGTCAATCCAATGGGATGAACTCTGCGATGAATGTCCGACAAACTTCAGTTTGTCGTTGGCTCCGAGACCGCGACAAACTGAAGTTTGTCGGACATCCCACCCGGCTTCGCCACTACCCATTTTGCTACTGCTTATTCTGTCTAACAGCGCCACCTTCACCTCTCAATAGGATTGGCGATAGGGTTTACCAGCGGTCGGCGGCGGTTAGTCAGCCTGTCACCCTGCCACTGAAATGAAACAGAAAACCTTAAGCAAGTAAGAGAAAAAAACATGAAGAATATGAAAATAATGGGAATGCTGCTGGTTTTATCCTGTGTTTTATGGGCTGGCAACGCTTTTGCGCAAACAGCAGGGAAAAAGTACCCCGCCTTGCCCAGTGAGACGCCAGACAAGTTTGAGCCGGTCACCGATGGCTTCACATACATCAAGCGCGACGTGATGATCCCAATGCGCGACGGCGTGAAGCTACACACAGTAGTTATTGTTCCCAAAGGAGCGAAAGGCGCGCCGATTCTGCTGACGCGCACGCCCTACAATGCTACCGAGCTTACCAGCCATGCTCAGAGCATCAATCTAGGTCCAATTCTGACTGGTTATGACAATGCCACTGATGTGATTGTTGAAGGCGGCTACATTCGCGCCGTGCAGGACATTCGCGGCAAGTACGGTTCCGAGGGCGATTACGTGATGAACCGCCCATTGCGCGGGCCATTGAATGCAACGCCGGTGGACCACGCCACCGACACGTACGACACGATTGAGTGGCTGGTCAAAAACACCCCGGAAAGCAACGGCAAGGTCGGCATTCTGGGTATCTCCTACGACGGCTTTTTGCCTTTGATGGCGCTGGTCAATCCGCATCCGGCGCTCAAAGTTTCCGTGCCGATGAACCCAATGGTGGACGGTTGGATGGGCGACGACTGGTTCCACAACGGCGCGTTCCGCCAGCAAATGATGGACTATATCTACCAACAGGAGGCGACGCGCGCGAACGAAGCCAGGTGGTGGATCAGCCACTACGACGACCACGATATGTTCATGCAGGCGGGATCGGCGGGCGATCTCGGGCGGCGGCGCGGTTTGGAACAGGTCGGCTTCTGGCGGAAGATTTTAGAGCATCCCAGCTACGACGCCTTCTGGCGCGATCAGGCTATGGACAAGATTCTGGCAACGCAACCGCTGAAAGTACCGGTGATGCTGGTTCACAGCCTCTGGGATCAAGAGGACATCTACGGCGACATCGCTGTTTACAAAGCCATTGAGCCGAAGGACGCGAATAACGACAAGGTTTTTCTGGTGCTGGGACCATGGCATCACGGTCAGGAGATCGGCGATGGCAGTTCGCTTGGCGCATTGAAATTCGGCAGCGACACTGCACTCACGTATCGTCAGGAGATTCTGCGCCCGTTCCTCGATCACTATTTGAAAGACGACGCGCCAAAGATGCCGAAGCTAGACATTGCTCCGGTGATGGCGTTCGAGACCGGGACGAACAAATGGCGGCGGCTGCCCGCGTGGCCCGCCGGATGCGCCAGTGGCTGTCAGATCAAACCGACGCCACTCTATCTAAATGCCGGATTGAAAGTGAGTTTGGCGGCACCGAAGTCAGTCGAGGCCACGTTCGAGGAGTACGTCTCCGATCCTTCCAAGCCTGTCCCCTATCGCGCACGGCCAAATCTCAACCTCAGCGCGCCTGGTTCGACCTGGCGTCAGTGGTTAGTGGACGATCAGCGTGAGGCGTCTGGCCGCCCGGACGTAGTGTCTTTCATTTCTGATGTCCTGATTGCGCCGGTGAAGATCAGCGGTCAGCCAATTGCGAATCTGATCGCTTCCACCAGTGGCACCGATTCCGACTGGGTTGTGAAAGTGATTGATGTTTATCCCGACGAGGTCGGCGGCCAGCCGGAAATGGGCGGCTATCAATTGATGATTTCCGCTGACATCTTTCGCGGGCGCTACCGTGAGAGCTTTGAAACGCCCAAACCTATCGAAGCTGGCAAACCGTTGCCGTACCGTTTCGCGCTGCCAACAGCGAATCATGTCTTCCTGCCGGGCCACAGGATGATGGTGCAGATTCAATCAAGCTGGTTCCCGCTTTACGACCGTAATCCACAGACCTTTGTGCCCAATATTTTCTGGGCTAAGCCGGGGGATTACCGCAAAGCCACGCAGCGGATTTACCATGCGCCCGGCCAGGCGACGTTTATTGAATTGCCGCTGGTCAGTGCGCCTTAATGCTGGCGGCGGCGGGGTGTAGTTGGTTCGACAATGAATTGCTTGGGCGGCATCTGTAGCGCCATAAAGTAAAAACCGTAGGAGGATGATCACCATGAAAATGAAACGCTGGTTTTTCAGTATTCTGCTTTGTGCTTCGCTAACGCTTGGTTCTTTTGGAAATGCCGGCGACAGCGTCAACGGCAAAGGGCTGCGGATGGGCACGCCGGAAGATGCCGGGTTGTCGAAAGAACGGCTTGACCGCATTGGCCGCACGATGCAACAGCACATCGCGGCGGGCCGTGTGGCTGGCGCTATTGGTTTGATCGCACGGCGCGGGCGTGTCGGTTACTTCGAAACGTACGGAATGATGGACAAAGAGGCGGGCAAACCGATGCGCAAGGACGCGCTCTTTCGCATTTACTCGATGACCAAAGCCATCACCGGCGTAGCGACGATGATGCTTTACGAAGAGAACAAATTCGCGCTTACCGATCCGGTCTCGAAATACCTGCCCGAACTTGGTGCGATGAAAGTCGCGGTGGACAAAAAAGACCCGGTGACGGGAAAACGCACCTACTACGTCGTGCCTGCCGAACGCGAGATCACCATCCGCGATCTGCTGCGCCACACTTCTGGGCTGGATTATCAGGGGCCGCGCGACGAAAAGGGCGATCTGATGTATGCCAAGCTCGGTGT
>JBDSAM010000199.1:0-4654 GCA_039922135.1 Blastocatellia bacterium | reverse complement strand
CGCGATGGTGCAAGACCCATTTCGATTATTTGTGTACTGGCAATTGAAAGACAGTCCGTTCGACCGGCTGAGCAAGATGTTCCCGGCAAGCGAAGCCACCAGCTTCCACACCGTGCTGAAGCTGGTGGATGAAACTACAAACATGGCGGTGTTCTTCAACGCCGCGTACGCTCGCGAATATTGGTTCAGCGTCTTCCCCGACCGCAGCTATCGCGTCGAACTAGGCGTGCGCTCTCCGCGCTACGGCTACATCAAACTGCTCAGTTCCCAAACCGCTCGCACACCGCGCGGTGGCCCATCAGACAGGGCAGCGCCGGAAGAAGATTACAGAATCGCCGCGGATGATTACCTGGAAGTGTTGCGAGAAAGCCATATGCTTCCCAACCGGGCACACAACCTGTTTGGAACGATTGATGGGTTGTTGCCCGGCAATGGCGCAGCGCCTGCCGATGCCCGCAATGCTGTCTGGGAATCGCTGCCTCCCGCGTTCCGCCGTCTGATGCGAGCGGTCGCTGACGTACAGGCCGGACGCGAGTACGACCGATGGTGGGAGCGGTTGGATCGCGAAGATTTGACCGGCGTAGTGCGCGAATTCATAGGGATCATTGCCGGAATGGGCGATGGCGAGCTTGGCTACATGCTTCTGCTTCGTTATCTGCCGGAGCTATTGCGCCGTACTATTACCGGCGAAGCAGTCAGTAATGGGCAACATCCGGACGGCTCAATAGAATTGCAGGTTGATAAGCCGATCGCGCTCTATCTGGCTGAACGATTGGGGCAGGCCGCGTCGGAGATGAATGCTCGTCCGTCTTCTGACAACGCACTACCACAGCCTTTGCACGGTGGCGTCAACCCTGGCAAAGCAGCACGATGGCTGCCCAGTTTGAATTTGTAAAACGCCAGTTTGAATTTTGATGGCGGGGGCGGTTTCGGCTTGGCCGATCTGCAAACCCGCATGGCTGAAAGATTCTTTCCTTCCCTTTATCTGAAAAAATCATGGCGACTGGTTATCTAAGCCTTGTTCTGCATGCGCACCTGCCGTTTGTGCGCCATCCTGAATACCCTGACTTTCTGGAAGAAGACTGGTTGTATGAAGCCATCAGCGAAACCTATATCCCGCTGCTGCTAGCCTTTCAACATCTGCGCGACGAAGGCGTGAAGTTCCGGCTGACGATGTCCATGACCCCGCCGCTGTGCGAGATGCTAACGGACGCTCTGCTGCAGGAGCGTTACGTACATCACCTGGACAAGCTGTGCGAGCTATCGGAAAAGGAAGTTGAGAGGACAAAGAAAGAAGCGCCGAACTTTCATTCCGCCGCACGGATGTACCTGCGCCACTTCCGCCAATGCCGCGAAGTGTTCGAGAATGTCTACCAACGCAACATCGTGCGCGGCTTTCGCGAGCTGCAAGATCAAGGCTACCTGGAAATCATCACCTGCTGCGCGACGCACGGCTATCTGCCGCTGATGTCGAACGAGGAGGCCAAGCGAGCGCAGATTCAGATCGCCCGCGAAAATTACATCAAACATTTTGGCCGTCCGCCGCGCGGCATCTGGCTGGCCGAATGCGCGTTCAATCCGGGCGATGATCGTTACCTGAAAGAAGCCGGAATTAAGTTCTTCATCTCCGACGCGCACGCCATCCTGTACGGCACGCCGCGTCCGCGACGTGGGATATACGCGCCGGTCGTGACGCCAGAAGGCATAGCAGTTTTTGCTCGTGATTCTGAAACCAGCGAACAGGTGTGGAGTTCGGAGATTGGCTATCCGGGCGATCCGCTCTACCGCGAGTTTTACCGCGACCTGGGCTATGACGCGCCGGATGAAGAATACATCAAACCGTATCTGCACGACGACGGCGTGCGCCGTAACATCGGCCTTAAATACCACCGCATCACTGGCAAGGTCGGGCTTCATTTGAAAGAACCTTACGTGCCGGAATGGGCAACGGAAAAGACCACACAGCACGCCAGCAATTTCTTGGCTAACCGGCGGGCGCAAGCTCAGCACTTGAATCATACGCTTGGGCGCGCGCCGTTGATCCTGGCACCATACGACGCGGAGTTGTTCGGCCACTGGTGGTTTGAAGGGCCGCAGTTTCTGTTTTATCTATTCAAAAAACTTCATTACGACCAGGACGAGATTCAGCCGATCTCGCCGATTGATTACCTGACGATCTATCCTGACAACCAACCGCAGACGCCATCTGCTTCGTCGTGGGGCGCGGAAGGATATAACCGTGTCTGGATCAACGCACAGACTGATTGGATTTACATGCACCAGCACGCTGCGGAACGGCGAATGGTTAAACTGGCTGAAAGGTTTCCCAATGCCGACGGCCTGCTGTTGCGCGCGTTGAACCAGGCCGCGCGCGAACTGCTGCTGGCACAATCGTCAGACTGGGCCTTCATCATCACTACCGGCACGATGGTGCAATACGCCGTCAAACGCTTCAAAGATCATATCCACCGCTTCACGAAAATTTACGAGATGGCCTATGCTGATAATGTAGATGAAGCGTGGCTGGCCGAAGTCGAACGACGCGACACGATCTTCCAGGAGATTGATTACCGCGTTTATCATCCGACAGCGGCGGCGATTGTGTAGGAGTTTATGACTCCCCGCCTTCTCATCGAACCAACCTTTTCCATTGAATACCGCGTTATCAGCCAGCGGGAACTGGCACTGCCTTCACAGCCGGACTTTCTGCTCGTTCACTTCCTAAATCGGAGCGCACAACATTGGTACGGAACCGGGAGCGGTAGCGACCGGGTGGATCTCGGTAAACGCATTAGACAAAGCAACCCGGTCGCTACCGCTCACGGTTCCGTACCGGCGGAGTCGGGCACAAGTCTGCTTGCCAATCCGAATCAAGCGGCGCGGTTGATGCTTGATCGCAAGCGAAGCGAACTGCTGATTGTCAGAATTGCGCCGGAACTGCTGATCGAAACGGCCATGCGATTGCAGCTATACCGCACCGGTTCGCACCTGCTCTTTCGGTCGCCGCTCGTGCCCTTGAACGATGATGCGAAACTGCGCGGCACACTTGACTCTATTGCCAATGAGATGGAAGGCGGCGCGGCGGGCTGGCGTGAAGTGATTAGCTCGATGATCAACCAATTAGCAGTATATCTGCTGCGCGCGCACATCAACGTGCAACGGTCGGACGAAATTGAACTGTCGCGCGTGGGCATTGTTGATCGTCGCTTGCGCCGCGCCATCGAATTTATGCACGACAACTGCGGGCGCGAATTGGCGCTGGCTGAAATCGCGGCGGCGGCTTATCTGAGTGAGTTCCACTTCGCCCGCATGTTCAAAAAGATCACCGGCACGACCCCGCACGCATATCTGGCTGGCCTGCGAATCGAACGCGCGCGCCGCTTGCTGGCCGAAAGCGACCTGCCGATCACTGAAGTCGGCACCCAGGTCGGCTACGCCAGCCAAAGCCATTTCACCAAAGTTTTTCGGGAAGCCACGGGAATGACGCCGCACGCATTTCGCCGTGCAGCAAGATCAAAGGGAATGGACTGAAGAAGGTCAGACACGATTCTCTTCTGCTGGCGTTTCGCGGAACTCGACCGGTTCCTGGCAGCATTCGCACGCGCCGGGCTTGAAGGCTGTAATGGCGCAGATGTCGCAGTAGTAATACAGGTCGTGCAACTTGCCGTCTTTCCAGGATTGAAACTTGATGACTTCGATAAAGTTGTTTTGCGGGAAGAGTCGCGCCGTTACTTGCAGATTCCGCTGGCGGTAACGTTCGTCCATCCAAGCAGCGGCTGATGTATCGGTCGGTAGAAAAGGATAGAGTTTGCCGTCACTGGTCTTCAGGCTGAAGACATGGCCGCGATTGCCGCAATCGGGCAGGACGTTATACAGCTTGTCCAGCTCTTCGGTCAGACAGACGACGCGCCCGCTCAGCGACACGTCGCGTGTGGCATCTATTCCTGCGGTTACTGCCGGCTTGTCTTGTGCCCGAACTGATAACGGCAGCGCCCCAGCAGCCAACAACGTCGCAGCAATAAATTCTCTCCGCTCTGTTTTCATCGTGGGAGTTCCCGCCTGGAATGTTGAACAGCGACAGCCTATCCAATCAACCTGGCCAATTCAACCTGCTACCGAAATCACACTGCCGCCGCTATAATCGCGGCGTTCCTAAAAGAACAATAAACTTCAATCACAAAGCGATTACGGATGCATCAGAAACACTTCCATCTAATCGGCGTTTGCGGCACGGCAATGGGTTCGCTGGCCGGAATGCTGAAAACACAGGGTCACCGCGTCACCGGTTCGGACAAGGCGTTCTATCCGCCGATGGGCGATGAACTGCGGCGGCTAGGCATTGAAACCTTCGCCGGCTTCGATGCCGCGCACTTGCAAATAGACGAGCGAGCGCCTGATCTGATCGTCGTCGGCAACGCGACATCGCGCGGTAATGCGGAGATCGAATACGCGCTCGACCACAAGCTGCGTTGCGCCTCGATGTCCGAAGTAATCCGCGAACAGTTCATTCGCGGCAACCATTCGACCGTCATCACCGGCACGCACGGCAAAACGACGACGACTTCGCTGATGGCTTGGGTGATGGAAGTTGGCGGGCTTGATCCATCGTTTCTGGTCGGCGGCGTGGCCGAAAACTTTGGCGCAAGTTTCAAAG
>JBDSAM010000198.1:0-14145 GCA_039922135.1 Blastocatellia bacterium | reverse complement strand
GGATATTCTCTTCGGCATTTTCATCCGGATAAGCCTTAAGCACCGTCGTCCGCATTCCGTAATGCTTCTCCAATTCGGCGGCAATCAGGGGCATTGTCTCTTCCGAACTGTATTCGTGATCGCCAATGACAAACACGATGTGCGACTGCTTTCGCGGCGCTCCTGCAACAAGCGACAACATCAATATTGAAGCAACAGCCGCAAAGACAAACGAGATTTTTCTTTTCATCCGCTTTGACTCCTAGTGAAATTTGGCGGCAGTTTAGGGTAGCCACCGGGCAGCGTAAAGCTTCAGCAAGGCGGGAAAAGTGATTCGGTTGACCGCTTGACGAACCCAAGGCCTGTCAGTATTATCGCGCCTTCGTTCAGGGCTTCGACAGCATCACCAGCAAGGAAAGTTAAGTTCATTGATTCATCTGAACGCCGATCTTGCGTCCCGTTCGTCTAGCCCGGTCCAGGACACCGCCCTTTCACGGCGGCGACACGAGTTCAAATCTCGTACGGGACGCCAAACAAAACAAAGGCACTTACCGGTTGTTCGCTGGTAAGTGCTTTTTCGTTGGTAACGCTAGGGTAACGAAACTACCCCAAAAACGCCGTCCAAACGTCCCACGGCTTCAGCCAGAAAGCCCGGACTCAGGTATTGATAACGAGCATCCTTGCGCGGGGCTTTCTGCCCAAGAACCTACCCAACTGTGTGAGTGTCGGAACCACTCATCCGCATCCAACTTGCCGCCGTGTGCCTCAGATCGTGAAAGCGGAAGTTTTCGATTTCCAAACTCACACACAATCGCCGGAAAGCCGTGATTACTTGATCCGGCCTGACATCACCAAAGATATTCCCCGTTACGTCAGGTCCTGTTTCAGAAATGATGATGGCAAATTTTAAGCGCGACTCGGAAGCCCACCAATGGAGGGGCGAAATAATCAGGCCATTTCGGCCATCATCACATTTGAAACAGGACCCGCAGATAGGCGTCCAAATTGCCAGGTATCCGGGTAGCTGGATAACCAGTTGACTGATCAACCAGAACTTTTGCGTTCGTCGTTGGTGTCCACTGCATTACGCTGCTTCTTGGCCGGTGCCAAACGAAAAGCCGCTCAGTCTCACGACCGGGCGGCTTTTCGTTGTGATGGCTGCAAAAAAAAGTTATTTGCGGATGATAGCTTTTGGCAGGTTTCTCCGCCTTAGTCAGTGGGTAACTAATGAGTTGCCCAAAACATAGGAATCATCTTGGCGATGATTCAGCAGCAATAACCGATTCACAGTGAGGAACCAAATCATGTTTGTCAGCAACTTCAAGAACATTTCATCGAAGACGCTCGTCGGCGTCTCCGCCCTACTCATCGCATTATTTGCCACTATCGCAACTTCCCAGCCAGCCAGCGCGCAAAGCCGCAGCAAAAGCCCGCACGGCGAAATGAAAAATCCAAAACCGGATGGCAAGGATTGCTACATGCACGAGGGCAAACGATATTGTCTAGAAACGAAAGAAACGAAAGAGGCGAAAGAAGGCAGCAGCAACCCATCCAAGCTGAAAGCTGCTCCCAAACCAACCCGGGCGCCTAAGGATTGCTACTGGTACAACGGCAAGCTTTACTGCATTTATTATGGCTTCACTTCAGGTAAGCAATAATTGCCTGTTGTTGAATTTACGGAGATTAAGAAAAGGCCGGGACATCGCACCCCGGCCTTTTCTTCTATGGCTTCCCTGCTCTCACATCAGAGATTGGTGATCATCCTTTCGTAATGCCCCCACAGCACAGCCTTAGAGAAAATGATAAGCGAGCCCAGCACGACGAAGCCGAAGATTGCCCGTTGATGCCGAAATGCGAGTTTGACGCCCATCTTATTTGCCCTCCTGGTCTGCCGCTGTCGGCTGGCCCTGCTGTGCGAAGCGTACCGTATAAGCGTTGCCCCGACTATCGTAGACGGTGACGGTCTGAGCATCCACGCGGCGGACTTTGGGATAGACGTTGCGGCAGCGAGCAGCGGCCTTTTCCATCTTCTCGTTGCGCTCGATCTTATCATTTTGGTTTCAATTGCTTGTGCCTCCTGTAAGTTGTTGTCTGACAGGAAGGATTCTATAGACACCAGCGAAACCTTCAACACTATTCTGTAGTATCTTAAGATGCTGAGATGACCGAACCGACCAACACCCGGCGACCGGTTGGTGTGAAAGATCGAAACCGACATCGCCGCCGGGCTTAATTACGGAAGAAGAAAATACACACTATGACAATTGATGAAAAGTTGACCCGTTTGCAACAGGAGATTGATTCACTTGATTTGGCGCTTGGTTCAGTGTCCGGAAGTAAGACCGGCTCCGACGCGCAAGCCGTAAAAGTTCAGATCGCCGCAAGGTTTGAGAGTTGTGAGATGGTGCTGAAATCCCTAAGAAAAGACATCGCCGACAAAGACAAGGATGATCCCATTCGCGCGGCTGTGCTCTCTCTTCGTGATAGGCTTTCTACACTGCTTGATCGGTACGAAGTGGAGCCTGACGCCAAGCAGGGTCAGGCTGCGGCTGCCTAACGATCTGATATTTGGCTTGAAGGTTGATTTCCAGGATGATGGCAATGCGTTTGTTCCATTGGGTGATCGTCACGAATGCTGTCGGATTGGCATTTGGCGTCGTAGCTGCCTGGCCGATCTGGCGAAATGGCCTGCCGCCCGCTGACATCGAAGAGTACACTTTCCTTCTGCAGCTCTCCTGATCCAGAAGTGATCGCGAAGAAGAAGGGTGAGCACGCAGCAGGTCAAAACTGGGCATGGTATTTTTGATGATCGGCTTCGGGCTTCAGTTCATTGGCAACGGGCCGGCTGTGTTTCAGTGAGAGATTAACTGACGAAAAACCAGGTAACGCTATTGAAAAACGTGGCGAGATACCAGCCAATGCTACTTGCGCCAAACCAGCATCAAGTGCTAGATTCGCCCTTCCGCGGTGGCGACACGAGTTCGAATCTCGTATGAGACGCCAAAAAGTTTTCTACCATCACAATCCTTCAACTAAGCACTGCAAGTATCAAGTATTTTAGTAAGATAGCCAAGACTGCCAAGACAGGTTGACCGCAGCCTTCATCCGCTGCGGTCTTCACGTTACAGGACAGTTCATCAAGCGGAATGTCTCCGCCCTGATGTTCATATGCAGGCGCAGTTGAACTGCTCTTGCGCCTCTTCCGCCTTTGAGGGCACTTGAATGGCGCAAAACACACTTCCCGAAAAACTGTTGGCGACCTTCTCGCCTCCCTTCGCCAACTACCAGCTTGATGCCGCGTTCGACGAGATGTTCGCGACGCCCGGCGATCCGCGGTTGCAATACCAGGCGCTCTATCACCGATTGCTGGAGCTTGCGCCAAGCGAATTAAAACAGCGCCAGCAAACTGCCGATGTCGCTTTCCTCAATCAGGGCATTACCTTCACCGTCTACGGTCACGACGATGGTACTGAGAAAATATTCCCGTATGATCTGTTGCCGCGGATCATCACTTCCGACGAATGGACAACGCTTGAACGCGGCCTCACGCAGCGTATCACCGCGCTCAATCTCTTCCTGAAAGATCTGTATCACGACGAAAAAATCCTAAAAGACGGTGTAATTCCGCGCGAACTGGTCTATAGCTGCAAGCATTATCGTCGCGAAATGCGTGGCCTGCGCGTACGGCGTGACATTTATGTTTCAGTCGTTGGCACAGATTTGGTGCGGTTGAATGACGGGCAGTTCGCTGTGCTGGAAGATAACCTGCGCGTACCTAGCGGCGTGTCGTATATGCTGGCCAACCGGCAGGTGATGAAGAAGGTCTTTCCCGGCTTATTCGGCAGCTACAACGTCCGCCCGATTGACCATTACGGCCAAGCCCTGCTGGCAACCTTGCGCGCACTCACCGCCCCGAACCGCCCCGATCCGACCATCGTGTTGCTGACACCGGGCGTCTTCAATTCGGCCTATTATGAACACACCTTTCTGGCGCGGCAGATGGGCATCGAACTGGTCGAAGGCCGCGATCTGATTGTTCACGACAACGTCGTTTATATGCGAACGACTGCCGGCTTGCGCCGCGTGGATGTGATTTATCGCCGTATTGATGACGACTTCCTGGATCCGCTTGCCTTTCGCCGCAAGTCGATGCTGGGTGTCCCAGGTCTATTCAACGCGTACCGAGCCGGCAACATCGCATTGGCCAACGCCATCGGCACTGGCGTTGCCGACGACAAAGCGATGTACGCTTACGTGCCCAAAATCATCAAGTATTACCTGGATGAAGATCCAATCATTCCCAACGTCGAAACGTACTTGCTGGATGACGACAACCAACGGCAGCACGTGATCGAAAACCTGCATAAGCTGGTCGTCAAAGCCGTTGGCGAATCTGGCGGGTACGGGATGCTGATCGGCCCACATAGCACCGCTGAAGAGCGCGAAGAGTTCAAACGTCGAATCATCGCCGATCCGCGCAATTACATTGCCCAGCCCACACTAGCGCTGTCGCGTGCGCCCTGTTTTATCGAAGGCCAAGTCGAAGCGCGCCATGTTGATCTTCGCCCGTATATTCTTTTCGGCGAGCAAGCGACAATCGTTCCCGGCGGTTTGACGCGCGTTGCTTTGCGCAAAGGATCACTGGTCGTCAATTCCTCGCAAGGCGGAGGCAGCAAAGATACTTGGGTACTGTTCTGATTTGAGGGTTAGTGGTCGGTGGCTGGTGGCCGGTTTGCAACCTGATGTCAGGACACTATTGAAAAACGCTTTGGTTTTCGCCGCGCTAGCGGCGGCTGACTTTAGCCCGGCCGTTTTAACGCCGGGAAGCAGTGCCGAATTGATCCTGTCGCGTAGTGACGGTTGAAATAGGAAGATTGTTGTGCGAGTCAAGCGAGTTTCAAGCGTCACTACGTGACACAAATCTCTTTTGCACGCTCACCCAGCACTAAAGTACTGGGCTAAAGTCAGCCGCCGCTAACGCGGCGAAGAGCCGGTTTTCCCGGAAAAACAAAAGTGTCCTGATTTCAGGTTAGCAACCGATTTTCACTGGTCATTGACCACCAACCACTGATTTATGCTTTCAAGAGTCGCTGACAGTCTTTATTGGATGAGCCGTTATTTGGAGCGCGCCGAGCATACGGCGCGGCTGCTGGATTTAACGCTCAATCAGGCGCTTGACCAATCGCCCGACGTTGCCAGACAACGCTGGCATCTCGTTCTGACAAGTTTACGCTCGCCTGTTCCGGAAACGCTTGAAGCGTATCCGTTGACGCAGTTTTTGACCTTCGATTCGAAAAACAAAGATTCGCTGGTGTTTTGTATTAATGCGGCTCGAGAAAATGCCCGGCAGATTCGTGAACAAATCAGCTCCGAAATGTGGGAGCAATTGAATCAACTCTATCTGGATATTCGCACTGCCGGCATCAATTCGATCTATGCGCAGCCGCACGGGTTTTACGGTCCGATCAAAGAAGGTTCACACCTGTTTCAAGGCCTCACCGATTCGACACTGATGCGCAATGAAAGCTGGCATTTCATTCAGCTTGGTCGGTCTATCGAACGTGCCAGCGCGACGGCAACGCTGCTGGATGTTCATTTGCGATTGCTGCTCAATCAACCCGAAGAGACCGGGCGCGGACAGGATTTCATCTCGTGGGTAGCGCTGCTCAAATCCTGCACTGCGTTTGAAGCTTACTGTCAAACCTATACCGCTGATCTGCGCCCGGAACGAATCGCCGAATTTCTGCTGCTCAACCCTGAGTTGCCGCGTTCAGTTTGCTTTGCGGTGGATACAGTACAAAGCTCGCTCGAAGCGTTGGCGAAACTGACTGGGGCGCGTAAGACAGGCCGCTCACAAAGGCTGGCTGGCACGCTGCGGGCGACGCTTGATTACGCCCAAGTTGACGAGATCATCGCCGACGATATTCATATATTTCTACAAAACATACAGCGCCAGTGCGCCCAAATTCACACGGCAGTTCATCAGCAATACATTGCTTATTCGGTTGATACAGCGTTAGCAACATAAACATTGCGGATTGAAAGAAATCACGCGCTGGAATCCGCAATCCGCAATGCAATCCCAATATGTTTTATTCAATTCGCCACGTCACCCGATTCGCCTACAGTTCGCCAGTTACGGAAAACGTCACCGAAGTTCGCATGCAACCGCGCACTGAAGGCAATCAGCGCTGCGTGAAATTCGAACTGACGACACAACCGCGGACGCACGTTCAGGGGTACCGCGATTATTTGGGCAACATCGTTCATAATTTTGACATTCCGGCTCGTCACAGTCAGTTAAAGATTACCGCCGAAGCGACCGTCGAGATCGCGCCGTTTGCGCCACTGCCTGAAAGCCTGCCCCCTGAAGCGTGGGCAGTGCTAGATGTGATCAAAGCGGGCGGCGAGCACTGGGAGTATCTGGTACCGAGCACTTTCGCTTTCAAAACCGGTCTGCTGGCTGAGTTGGCAGCCGAATTAAAGATCGTCCGGCGGGATGATCCATTATCACTGCTGCGCGAGATCAACACAGCAATCTTCGAAACGTTTGATTACTCGCCGAAGGCAACTTCTGTTGACTCGCCAATTGACCAGGCACTGAAAGAACGCAAAGGCGTTTGCCAGGATTTCTCCCACGTCATGATCACGCTGGTGCGTGGTATTGGCATTCCCTGCCGTTATGTCAGCGGCTATCTTTTTCACCGGCGCGAAGATCAAGACCGTTCGGCGGCGGACGCAACGCACGCCTGGGTCGAAGCCTTCTTGCCGGAACTCGGCTGGGTTGGCTTCGATCCGACGAATGATCTGCTGACAGGCGAACGTCACATCCGCACAGCAATCGGCAAAGATTATGCTGACGTCCCCCCCACGCGCGGACTCTTCAAAGGCAGGGCGCAAACCGAGTTGAGCGTCGGGGTCAGTGTCTCACCAACCGGTACCCCATTGCCGGAAGAAGAGGTGATTGCCATGACAACCTGGGTCGCGCCGCCGCCGCCGCCGCCAGTCGAAGAAGATCACCACCAGCAGCAGCAACAGCAACAATAGATTTCAGCCGTTACCTTCGGACTGAGACAACAAGGAGTCCATCAACGTGAGCACCGAATACAAATCTTTGCGACTGGAGAAAAGAAGCGGCGTGGCCGAAGTCGTTTTGACAGGCCCCGGCAAAGGCAACGCCATGGGGCCGGATTTTTGGCGCGAGATGCCGCAACTGTTTGACGAACTGGATCGCGACGACGAAACGCGCGCCGTGATAATTCGCGGTGAAGGCGGAAATTTCAGCTATGGGTTGGACCTGATGGCAATGGCGGGCAGCATAGGAATTGGGGGCCTGGGTTCATCCAATATACTCGCCGCCGAACGGACGAAGTTTTTGGATAAGGTCGGCGAAATGCAGCAAGCCTGCAACCGGGTAGCAGACTGCCGCAAACCCGTCATTGCTGCGATCAACGGCTGGTGCATCGGCGGTGGATTGGATTTGATTTCAGCCTGCGACATTCGCTTGGCGTCTACCGATGCCAAATTCAGTCTGCGCGAAGCCAGGATCGCCATCGTCGCCGACCTCGGCAGCCTGCAACGCCTGCCCGCAATTATTGGCCAAGGCCACACGCGTGAACTCGCCTTCACTGGCAAAGACATTGACGCTGCACGCGCCCTGCGAATTGGCCTGGTCAGCGACGTGTATGAAATGCCGGAAGCGCTGCTCGAAGCGGCGAGGCAAATAGCCGCCGGGATTGCCGCCAACCCACCGCTCGTGGTCCAGGGCGTCAAACAAGTGATGAATTATTGTGCCGACAAATCCATCGCTGACGGTGAGCGTTACGTAGCCGTCTGGAACTCAGCGTTTATGCACTCATTGGATTTGGTCGAAGCGATCACCGCCTTCCGCGAACGTCGCAAACCTGAATTCAAAGGTCAGTAACAGAACACAATCAAGCGCGCCTATAAACCACCAACACTTGCCGATAACGAAACCATCGGTAAGGAGTAATGCCGCGTTAGCGCGCGCTTTTTGGCTTGTCGTGGTGGTGCTATGCTTCGCCTCGGCTACTGAAAAGGGAAGAGATCGAAGGGATCGGTATTTTGAAGAAGGCACTGGATCAGTCATGCAAATGTCGTATGCGCAAATTCCTCGACGGCGAGTAAATCTGATGGACATCAAAGATACATTTCGTTTCGTTGCGCCCAAGGTGCGCGATGCAGCGCTCAAAACCTCTGCCCAGTTGACTCATCTCGGCATCCGTCACGCGCTGGCTGGCGGCTTGGCAGTTGGTGCGCACGGTTATGTTCGCGCAACCACCGACGTGGACTTTCTGGTAGGCGAAGAAGCCTTCGACCATCAAGGATTGTTGGTAGCCTTCAAAGCCGGCGTCCCGATTGAAGTAGATGGCATCCGCATAGATTACCTGTCGCCGACCTCGCTTGGCCCGCAATTGGAAGAAGTTCTCGATAACCCGCCGATGACTGAAGGCTTGGCAGTCGTTCCGATTGAGGTGTTGATTTACATGAAGCTCGTGGCCAAGCGACGAAAAGATATGGTGGATGTTATCGAATTGGTAAAAGCTGGGGCGGACTTATACCGCGCGCGAACCTACCTCAAACAATATGCCTCTGATCTACTTCCGATATTTGAAGAGATGGTCAATGAGGCTATTGCCTAACGCCCGAATTAACCGGGCGCGGCGAGCCGCAATAACAATATAGTCTCGCGGATGAAAGCAACGCGATTCGCGCTCCGGTTCAATGAGTTGTTAGACCGGACGATGCACATATAACCACTACAAATTACCGCCGCGCATAAACTAACAATGCAAATAGATCAAAGTATAAATGCGCCAAAATTACAGGCACTATCCTTTTATACCTTATGAAATAGACTGATAGCACCAAGAACATTGCTCCCAAGGCAATGGCAGCCGGAACTCCTTGATAGAGATGATACAACACTTGGATCACAACGCTAACGAGCACTGCTAAGATGCTGCTTCCGGTCAGATATTTCACCTCAGAAATAATATATGCGCGAGCAATCAACTCCTCATAAATCGGATTCAAGATGACAAATAAAATTGTGCCGATGGTTACGCCTGCATCAAGATAGGTTTGAGTTTTGGCTGGTTGTGTCAATACTCGCCCAACAATGAAATAATAGCCATAGAAAATAGCAAGATAGCAAATGTAAAAGGCGACATAAGAAACAACAATCAGCAAGAGTGAGACCGGAATATCTTTCCAAGAAAAAGAGAAGCCAATTTGTTTGGGATTCCGTCCCTGCCGTGAAAGGACATAAGCCATCACAGCAAGGGCTAACAATTCGTAGATAAGCCCGTAGAACACGAGTACCCCTGAGACTTGAGAGTTTGGCGTTAATGAGCCGAAGAACAGGCTATAAATCGCAGCAAAGATTGGAGCCGCAAAAGCAACTCCAATGATGAGGTACAATTCAAGCATCCGGTACGTTTTTGAATTTTGATCCATTCCCATTTTGTTCAACCGAGGTCTAACTACTTTTAGACCTGCGACGTATCTGGCTACTATTAGGCAGCTATACCTAATAGTAGCCAGACTCCCTAATAGTAGGCAGGGAATCCTGCCTACTATTAGCCATGTCGCGATTCCCATTATTAGGCATGGTAGATGGTTCGATTCTGACTTGGAGGTCGAGCGCGACCGCTTGATCGTATCGGATTTCCCAAAGCCTAAGCTGACGATTCCATTTTCCACCAGCCTCTCTGATTTGCTTTTGAAGTCCGACCTCTTGCAATGCGATCTTCACACCAACGATAGCGTCCGAGCGAACTTGTTTAAGTTGAGGAACCCAAGGGATGGTTTCGACTGATAATCAACCGCCCGCAATCGCAGGGACGATGGAAATTTCAGCTTTGTCCGTCAATCCGGTCTTCAATCCATCCAGAAAGCGGATGTCTTCGCCGTCAACATAAACGTTGATGAAGCGGCGCAATTCGCCGTTCGTTTCGCACAGTCGAGCCTGGATGCCGGGATAAGCGGCTTCGAGTTGATTGAACACGTCGCCAATGGTCGCGCCCTGCACTTCGACCAGTTCGGTGTCTTGAGTGAACTTACGCAGCGGCGTTGGGATGATTACTGTTTGAGGCATGATGTACTCCTTAATTTGACGGTTGTTACGCGGCGGCAGTGGCAGCCCGTTTGCTATTGAAGTTGATACCAGCGGCAGCTTCGAACGCCGAGACGTTCGGTTCGACGGCCGTCAGTTCATCCAGCGTCAACGCTTCCTGCGTCTTCAACCCGTTGCCGGTGATGGCAATGACAATGCGGTCTTTGGCCGTCAGCCGACCTTGCGCAATAAGCTTCTGTGTTACTGCCAGCGTCGTTCCGCCCGCAGTCTCGGTAAAGATGCCTTCGGTCTCGGCCAGCAGCTTCATTGCGGTGACAATCTCTTCATCGCTGACGTCTTCCGACCAGCCGCCGCTGTTCGTAATTACCCCGGTCGCGAAGTACCCATCCGCCGGATTACCGATAGCCAGCGATTTCGCGATCGTGTTCGGTTTAACCGGACGAATATCGCGCGTACCGGCTTTGACCGCAGCAGCAATCGGATTACAGCCTGTCGCCTGGGCGCCGTAAAAGCGCGTCTGCTTCTCTTCGATCCATCCTAGCTTGGTCAGTTCGCCAAATGCTTTGTGGATTTTTGTAATCAGTGACCCGCCCGCCATCGGTACAACCACCGCGTCAGGCACCTGCCAGCCAAGCTGTTCCGCGATTTCATAACCAAAGGTCTTCGAGCCTTCGCCGTAAAAGGGGCGCAGATTTACGTTGACGAAAGCGATGGGATAGCGACCGGCGATCTCGCTGCACAGACGATTCACGTCATCGTAATTGCCTTTGACTGGAATGACGTTCGCGCCATAAATCTGCGTCGCCGTCACCTTGCTCTTTTCCAGATTGTCGGGGATCAAAATGTAGGCAGGAAAACCGGCGGCAGCGGCGTTGGCCGCGACTGAATTGGCCAGATTACCGGTGGAAGCGCAACCAACGGATTCAAATTTGAACTCGCGCGCTTTTGATAGCGCAACTGCAACCACACGGTCTTTGAATGACAAAGTCGGATGCTGCACCGCATCGTTCTTGATGTAAAGCTCGCCCACACCGAGCGCTTTTGCCAGCCGCTCGGCACGGACAAGCGGCGTACATCCGGTATGCAATCCGACTGTCGGTTCACCTTCCAAAGGCAACAACTCACGATACCGCCACATCGTTTTCTGGCGTCCGGTGATCTCTTCGCGCGTCAGCGTGGATTTGATCGCATCGTAATCGTAATCCACTTCCAGCGGCCCGAAACACTCTTCACAAATCGCGACGGGTTCGACTGGATAGGCCGCGCCGCACTCACGACATTTCAATCCCTTCACAAAACTTTTTACGTTTGCCATCTTCATCCCCCTTGTTGGTACTTCACCTGAAATCAAAAAAGCCCTGCGCTAAAGTTATAGCGCAGGGCTTTTCGATTCATCTCGATTCCCGCAGCTCTTTAGCAGTTTTTTTAAGTGGAGCAAGTTGCTGTAAAACGCCACTTCAAATTTTCAAAGTCGGTAACTGAAAAAGCCCCGCGCTTGAACGTGCGCGAGGCTTAAATCCTCAGGCCGTTTAGCGCTTTCTTTAACGTGGAGCAATTGCCTTAAATCACCACGACCGAACTTCGTGGCAGACCATACACCGTGATTAAAATTTCTGTCAAGGGACGAGGCAGAAATTCTTCCCTTAAAACTTGAACTGTAGTAACGGACTGCGCTTAATCTTATTCGTCAGGCGTAAATATTCATCTGCCCGCCTCTAGCTCAAATGTAGCCCGTATGCTAAATTCACGAACTTCTTTCGGACAGGTTAAGGAAACGGTCAAAGCAAATTTTAGAGGCGGCATAGCTCAGTTGGTTAGAGCGAGGGATTCATAACCCCTAGGTCACTGGTTCGAATCCAGTTGCCGCCATCTTCCAAATCAACCACCTGCCTTTCAACTATCAACTACACATTGTTGCCAGGAACACCTTCGGGACATTTACGATGTCTCGTTTTTCCCCTTGCCCTATCTACCTCTTCACTCATCGGTGCGGCCACTTAATCTAACGAAAGAAGTTGATTGGACAATCGCCCGACGCAATGGTCAGGCGGCCTTTGATTCTGAAGCCGAGGCCTTAATCACTGGTTTCAACCGAAGCGGAACTTTAGGGACTAAGACTTGCCTTCCTGCTGCTGAAAATGGTTTCTGTATGACAGCAGAACGACAGTTGTTCCAGCTTGGCTTTCTGATATAGGAATTGCTCAATAATGGCATTGAGAAAATATTGGTTTTCAAAATGTTATCGTAGGAGAAAGTGAATGAAAGCGAAAAAGTCCAAATCTGAAAAGGCCAGCGTTCTTCCTGTACTGCCTGAGCCAAATAATAGCGTACTTGATAATTTGGTGGATGCGGGGAGCAAGCAAATGCAGCGTGAGCAGCAAGAATATCATTCAGTCAATCCTGGCTTGGCCGGTGGCGATGTGGATGCGGATTGGCAAGGAGCTGAAAGTAGCGGAGAAGAGACGCCCGGAGGAAACGCGCCCACGCCCCACCAGGACGAAGTGGATGAAATCGGACGCGCCTTCGGAATGGAAATCCCAGATAACCAGGAGCTGCGCACGCACGATGAGATTCTCGCCGAACGGGATGCTCATCGCTGGGAGCTTGATAAACGCTCAACGGAGAAATCCACCGGAGAAATTTGAAGTTTTGCCTTTTGCCTCCAAGCTAGTATGAAAAACAACGGCCAGAGCCCGCGCCAAATTTCGGATGCTTCGCAAATCAACGCTGCGCGCTCAGCGGGGCTGCGATATTTTAGTGATCAAACTCCGGGGCTGCGGCGCAAACGGGTGGGAAAAGGATTTGCCTATTACACCTCGGAGGGTAAGTTGCTGAAAGATCCGGAAACACTCTGGCGCATAAAGGCGCTGGCAATTCCGCCCGCCTGGATTGACGTTTGGATCTGCCCGCAGGCCGATGGCCATCTGCAAGCTACGGGGCGTGATAGCAAAGGGCGCAAGCAATACCGCTATCACGCTCGCTGGCGCAGTACGCGCGATGAAAACAAGTATGAGCGGTTGCTGGATTTCGGCCAGTTGTTGCCATTGATCCGAAAAAAGACCGAGCGAGATTTGGCCTTGCCGGGGTTGCCGCGCCAAAAGGTGCTGGCGACAGTAGTACGATTACTGGAAACCACGCTGATTCGCGTTGGTAACGAAGAATACGCGCGCAGCAACAATTCCTTTGGCTTGACGACCATGCGCGACAAGCATGTGAAAGTGAATGGTTCCAAAATCCATTTCCGCTTTCGCGGCAAAAGCGGCATCAAACACGACATTGATCTAACTGACAAACAACTCGCCCGAACCGTCAAGCAGTGCCGCGACCTGCCCGGACAGGAATTGTTTCAATACTTGGACGAAAATGGCGACCCGCAGTCTGTCAGTTCGACTGAGGTCAATGATTACCTGCGCGAAATAACGGATACAGATTTCACGGCAAAAGACTTCCGCACGTGGGCGGGAACCGTCCTGGCAACATTAGCGTTGCAGGAGTTTAATTCTTTTACTTCAATGACGCAGGCCAAGCGTCACGTCATCCGCGCGATTGAAAACGTGGCGGCGCGATTGGGAAACACGCCAAGCGTTTGCCGTAAGTGTTACATCCATCCGGCAATCATCGAAACCTACCTTGAAGGAAATCTTTTGGAAGCTCTCCAACAACGCGCGGAGCAGGAACTGAGCAGGAAGCTGCATCGGCTGCAACCGGAAGAAGCGGCAGTGCTGGCTTTACTGCAACAGCGTTTGAAGCGAGAAGTGAAACAACGGCGTAAGGCCGCTTGAACAACCCGGCAAATCTTACGCGCTCAAAAACTGTTATCTCTGCACGCCGTCGCTTAGGTCGCTGTCTTTCCACAGCCAGATGCCGCCACGCAAGCCCAAAGTGTTGCTGACGATTTCGATATCATCGCCTTTTAGCGCCACGTGTTCAGCGTTACCTCCACCCAGGTAGAGCTTGTCGAAATTTGTCAGCGTGCGGAAGTGTCCAATCGCTTTTTGCAGACGATCATTCCACTCTTTCTTGCCGACGCTCTTCAACGCTTTATTGCCAAGTTGCTCTTCATAAGT
>JBDSAM010000197.1:0-8998 GCA_039922135.1 Blastocatellia bacterium | reverse complement strand
ATAGCGGCGAAAGCCGGTGGATAGGTTTAGCCGTCGAAATGGCGAGCTCAGTTTATGGAGACGAAGTTCGAATCAAAGTCTCAGATCGTGGGTTGGGCATTACGCCATCTGAATTGGCGCATATCTTTGAACCGTTCTATCGCGGTAAAGAAGTGGTCGCTGGTCAGATTCATGGGAATGGCCTGGGGCTGAGTCTGGTTAAACATATTGTTGAAGCGCACGGCGGGCGCGTGGCTGTGGAAAGCAAATTTGGGCAGGGAAGCGTCTTCACGCTACATTTGCCGGCCAAACCAACAGAAGAGCTTTCGGTTCCTTCAGCGCAAGAGGCTTATGAACAAACGAATTTTGCTCGTTGAAGATGAACCTGGCTTGGTGCTTACGCTGACCGACCGGTTGACGAGCGAAGGCTATCAAGTCGAATCCGTTCGGGATGGCGAGAATGGATTGGAGCGCGCAGCAACTGCGACGGGAGTTGAAGCATTCGATGTGATTCTTCTGGACGTGATGTTGCCGCGCAAGAACGGCTTTGATGTATGCCGGGATTTGCGCCAGCGCAACGTTACGACGCCGATCCTGATGCTGACGGCGCGCGGTCAGGTCGTGGACAAGGTCGTCGGCCTGAAACTTGGGGCAGATGATTACTTGACCAAACCGTTTGAGATGATGGAACTGCTGGCGCGTGTTGAAGCCTTACTGCGCCGCGCCACAACCGCTCCCGCTGTGCAAATCCCAGCCGGTACTCACCAATTCAACACAATCAAAATTGATTTCCGCCGTGCCGAAGTCGAACGCGACGGCGTGAAGGTTGAACTCTCGGCCAAAGAGTTCCAACTGCTGCGCTATTTCATCGAACACCGCGAAGCGACGCTTTCACGCGATGAGTTGTTGAATGAGGTGTGGGGCTACGACGCGATGCCGACGACGCGGACGGTGGATGTCCACGTCGCCTGGCTGCGTCAGAAGTTGGAGCCTAATCCGCGCCATCCGCAATACATCCTGACGATTCACGGGATGGGCTACAAGTTTGTGGGTTAAGCCGCCAGGGCCATCTCGCCTGTGCCCAGACTGCCTGTAATTGATTTCAGAAAGAGAGAGACATCTTCAGGCTGTTTGATCTCGCCTTTCTGACAAGCCTCCCAGAAGTGATTAATGGTTTCGTTTGCGCTCTGTTCGTCGTCGTGTGTGCTCAAGCAAATGGTGGAACCTTTGTTCAAGCTGACAAAACTTCGATACAGACCCGTGCCGTACTGTTTGACGACGCAGGCAATGATTTGATTTCGGGTAAACATGATTTCACTCCTTGATTTGTGAAATGACGAATAGCCAAAGCTTCAGCCCTCAGGCTTTGATCTTTCGTCTTTGTCAAAAGTTGGTTAATTGATTGACGGGCTGTGAATGTTCGCGGTGACATCTACGCCTGAAAGAGGCGTCAGTTTCAAAAAAGTTCGAGCCTGATTTTGCTCTGTTCCAATCCCCAATGATTTGATTTAGCATACGCCCGCTAAGCACAGAACACAGGCGTTAAATCAGTGCCGCGAGCGGTGCAGTCAAGAAAAAGAAACTCTCCCACGAAGGCACACAAAGTTGCACGAAGATAGAAAGGCAAGTTTCACAGAACGCCGAAAGTAGGTAACAGTTCGCCTTCACCGCAGAGACGCAGAGACGCTGAGACAGCGCAGAAGAGAAGAAAGAGTTTGAGAAAAGATGACAGAGAAAAGACATACAGCTTCGACCACCTCTCTCTGCGCTTCCTCTGCTGGCTCTGCGCCTCTGCGGTGAACTAGAAACTGTTATCTGGAATATGAAACTTGCCGATAGAAAGAACGTTTCTGATTGGCTAGGTTGGTTTTCTTCGTGATTCTTCGTGTGGCTTCGTGGGAAAAACATTTTCTTTAAATCCCTGGTTCGTGGTATTGACCCGTCCAAAACCCTCAATTTGAACTCTCAAAATCAGAGTCCATCTTTACTAAAGGAGACATGTCCATGAAAGTCTATTCGACACAGGAGATCAGAAACTTGGGCATTGTAGGTCACGGCGACTCGGGGAAAACCTCCCTCGTCGCCGCTATGCTATTTGCCACGGGTGCAACCAATCGCCTGGGCAAAGTTGATGATGGAACCGCCACCACCGATTACGACGAAGAAGAAATCGCCCGCAAAATCAGCCTCAACATCTCCACCGCATACGCTGAATACAAAGGAACCAAGATCAATGTAGTGGATTCGCCCGGCTACGCCTCATTCATCGGCCATGCCAAAGGCGCATTGCGCGTTTGCGAAGCCGCGATGTTCGTGATTGACGGCGTCAATGGCATCGGAGTCCAGACGGAAAAGGCCTGGGAGATGGCGGATGAACTTTCACGTTCGCGCCCGCGCTTCATCGTCGTCAACAAGCTAGATAAAGAGCGTGCGGACTTCGGCACGATTTATAACTCCCTGCGCGAAACCTTCGGCAACAGTTGCATCCCGCTGACGCTTCCCATCGGAACCGAAAAAAACTTTCGCGGCGTGGTGGATGTCATTCACATGAAAGCGTATGAGTTCGATGCCAACGGCAAAGCCAAAGAAGTCCCGATTCCTGAAGACGGGCGTGGTTACATTGACGAAACGCACGAACGATTGATCGAAGCCGTCGCCGAATCCGACGATACATTGATGGAGCACTTCTTTGATGCTGGCACGCTGACGGACGAAGAGTTCTTGAACGGAATAAGACGAGCTATCATCAACAAGAACTTGACACCGGTCTTTGCTGTCTCTTCGGCAAATATGATTGGCATACTGCCTTTGCTGGATGCGATTGTGGATTACGCGCCGAACCCGGCTGACTTGGGTGCAGTCAAAGCCCATGCGGGCGTTGATCCAACATCAGATGACGTAGTGCGCAACGTTGGCGACAGCGAATTTCCAGCCGCTTACGTCTTTCGCACCGTGGTCGAGAATTTTGGCAAGATTACCGTCATGAAAATCTGGTCGGGCGTGGTGAAATCCGATGCCACACTGCAAAACATCGGCAAAGGAACAGCCGAAAGGTTAGGCCCTTTGCACGTAATGCAGGGCAAGGCGCTGGAAAAGATCACCGAAGCACACGCCGGAGACATCGTCGCTGTTACCAAATTGAAGGACACCGTGACGGGCGATACGCTGACTGACAAGGCTTCACCAATCTTGTTCGATCCGGTCAAATACCCCGAAGCCGCGATACATTTTGCTGTCCTGCCGAAATCGCGCGCCGATGAAGACAAACTCTCCGGCGCAATTCACAAGCTGGAAGACGAAGACCCGCTGCTGCATTACACACGCAACGCCGACACCAAAGAATTCGAGCTTGGCGGTTCCAGCCAGCAGCACATAGAAGCCGTCGTGGCGAAGCTAAAGAACCGCTACCACGTCGAAGTGGAACTGCACCAGCCAAAAGTTCCGTACCGCGAAACCATCAAAGCCCGTGTCGAAGTCCAAGGTCGCCACAAGAAACAAACCGGCGGTCGCGGCCAGTTCGGCGATTGCAAATGCATCTTCGAACCATTGCCGCGCAGTGGCGGCTTCGAATTCGTGGACAAAATCTTTGGCGGCGCGATCCCGCAACAATGGCGTCCGGCAGTGCAGAAAGGCATCACCGACGCCGCCGTGCGCGGAGCCTTAGCCGGTTACCCGCTAGTGGATTTCAAAGTCGAACTGATTGACGGCTCCTACCACGACGTAGACTCCGACGATCATTCTTTCCAAATGGCTGGACGTAAGGCTTTCAAGGCGATGATCGAAAAAGCCAAACCCACCTTGCTGGAACCGATCATGCACGTCGAAGTCGTCGTTCCTCAGGAATGCGCCGGCGACATTATGGGCGACCTCAACTCCCGACGCGGTCGGATTCAAGGCATGGACGCCAAAGGCAACAACCAAGTCGTCAAAGCTCAAGTGCCAATGTCCGAAATGTTGACTTATCCGCAAACGCTGAATTCCATCACCAGCGCCCGCGGCTCTTACCACATGGAATTTTCTCACTACGATGAAGTGCCCTCGCATATGTTACAGAAGATCGTGGCGCAGGCGGTGGCTGAAGGAAGAGTGAGGAAAGAAGAGGAAGACTAGTCGCAATTTAACAGAGTGGGCTGTATAGCAATACAGCCCACTAGATGAGGGAATGGATAATGAAAAAAGGTCTTCTTTTACTCCTATTGTTGGTTGGCGTCCTTGCGATATCTTTGATGAGCAAGAAACAGCCAGAGCAGCAGACTTCAAACGATCCGTTATCTTTAGCCCGGGTAGGAAATAAGCAGCCGCTAGAGCTTTCCATAGAAAGTGAAAAGGTCAGTTCCTCTGAGACGGGAATAAGTTTTGAAAATGATTCAAGCATTCCTTGCACCTTCAAGACATACTCCCCGCCCAGACTTTTTATTATTCGCTCAAAGGAGACCAAAATGTTCCACCAAGAACCAGGTGAATACCAAGTGACGATTAAGTGTGGAGGGACAGCGGAAAAGACAGAAAGGATTTCGGTAAAGCCGATGAGCCTTTGTAAGATAACAATTCGCTGAAGCCGCATCTTGCATTGTTAGCTTGTTAGCGAAGTGCTTTGGAAATTCGCTCCTCGCGATCAACAATCACAGGCAGAACGGAGTATGACATCCATGAATGTACAAGAACTCGAAACAGTCACACTTGAACCGACGATTGACCCACTGCTACAACTGCTGATAGATCAACAGGGAGTTGAACCGATAACAGACCTGAATAAGCTTTCCGCACTTTGGCCTACTAATGATGATCCTGATGAACTGCTAGCCTTTATCTTGACTGAGAGGAATGAGCGACGGTTGGTGACTTTACAGAAGGATGACGACAGATGAGCGTTGTCTTGCTGGACACAACGGTGGCAAGCCTACTGCACCCGAAGAAGCTGGCGGATACTCGGCGCGCCAATTACGAACCGCATATGCTCAGCCAGATTTTGGCCCTAAGCTTTCAAAGTATCGCGGAACTGTGGCAATGGGCTGAAGAGAACAATTGGGGCAATAAAGAGCGCGAACGGCTGACATTCTTTCTGCAACAATTCCTCATTATTCCCTACGATGTTGAGATTGCCCAAGCTTGGGCCGAATTGAACGTCCATTGCAAAAGAACTGGGCGGCGTCTGGAAGCGGGAGATGCCTGGATCGCCGCGACCGCAGTCCGGTTCGACTTAACTTTGTTGACCCACGACAAAGATTTTGTGGGACTCAACCATCCCAAACTCCACGTTATCTCTTACGCCTAAACTTTCTTGAAAGAAAAACAGTTTGCCTCGCAGGCGAAAGAGCCAACGGGATTGTTCGATGAGAAGTTCGAGGAGACGTAAAATGAACTAGCATTCAGTTATGGCAAAAAAGATGTTGGTCAAAATTGGCTGTTGTGGTTTTCGCTCTTCGCGTGAATTGTATTACGAGTTACTTCAATCCGTGGAAGTACAGCACACTTTCTATCAGCCCCCGCAGATTTCCACGCTGAAAAAATGGCGCAAGGAAGCTCCGGCTGACTTCGAATTTACGTTGAAAGCTTGGCAGTTGATCACGCACGCGTCGTCGAGTCCTACCTACAAACGGCTGAAACGAAAACTTACTGATGAAGAAAAGGCTGGCGCGGGTTTCTTTCAATCCAGCGGGATTGTGAACGAAGCTTGGGACGTTACTCGTGAATGCGCGCAAGCGCTGGATGCGAAAACAGTGCTGTTCCAATGCCCAGCGCGCTTTAAGCCGACAGGCGAGAATATTGAAAACATGGTGAAGTTCTTCAAGGAGAAAGATCGCGCAGGGCTGACCTTCTGTTGGGAACCGCGAGGCAAATGGCCACAGGAATTGGTTAAGGATTTATGTGTCGAACTGGATTTATGGCATGCAGTAGATCCATTTGCGGATATGTCAGTGACGCCGAAGAAGTGTTACTTCAGGCTGCACGGGCGTAAAGGCTGGCGGTATCGGTACGAGGATTCAGAACTGGAAGAGTTATATTCGATGCTGCCGAAGAAGGCAGCGTCTTATGTCTTCTTCAACAACATCGAAATGATAAATGACGCTCAGAGGTTCAAAGAGATTGTTGAAGGCGGAGGGTAGCCTCCGCCTTCTCACATGGTTGTTACTGAGTTTTACTTGCCGTTTCAGCCGAAGTTACTACTCGCCCTTTCTTCACCTTCAAATTCAAATCTTCAGTGGCCGATTCGTAAAAGATGCGACCCTGCATCATTTCATCCGTGGTCTTTTCACCCCAGCGAATGGTCTTAGTTGGATCAGGGTTGAACTTGTTTTTGACGCTATTGTCGTAGGCACCGATAAATTCGACTGCCGTCCCTTTCGGTACGCTGATGGGTTGGGCGAGCACATAGCTTCGCTGCCAGTTAAAATCGTACTTGGGTACATCGAACAACGTTTCAACGCGGCCATCGGGATAGGTGAAGCGGAACGCATAGGATTTACCGCGCAGGTGCATATGCACGTGGAAGAAGCGAATGACGGCATCCGTATCAAAAGTCTTTTTTGAAATCAGTGAGTAGTTCGCATCGCCCGGTTGAATCTGCAAATCCTTGCGGTCGCCAATCAACATGCGCAGATTCTTTTTGACCGTACCGTCGGCCATATAAATTCCCAGCGAAGTCTGATCAACCAATTCTTTTTCGTTCGGTCCGTAATGGATTTGAATGCCGAAGCGCATGCCTTTGGGAATACGCACGGCGGTTCCCGCGGGCAGCATGACGTCGTTCGAGCCTGGAACCCAGCCAGAGATCATAATCGTGCCGCGCGCGCCGGGATCGAAATCGCCTTCAAAATAGCCATCTTCAGGAGCTTTCATGTTTGGGGGAACCAGATGCGTGTTGGCGTGGTGGACGGTTTTGGCGTTGCCGGGTTTGGTGACGATGCCGCGAATCAATGTGTCTTCGGCAAAAACATGATCGAAGACGAAGAAGACGTATTGATCGGTCGCATTCTTCTTTAGCGTGTAAGCTTTCCTGACTGTCAGCACTAGATCAGGCTGGCCGCTGTCCCAACCCGTGTTCCAACTTTTCAGCGCAGGCATATCTTTAGGATTGCCTTTGGCCACACCGCCGTCTACCCACTTTGTAATCGTCGCAATCTCTTCCTCGTTCAACCTGGGGTCGTGATCGTAGCGGCCAATCGCTCCCGTAGCGTGGAAGGGCGGCATCTGGCGACTGACGACTTTCTCTTTGATCGCCCGCGCCCACGGGCGGGATTCTTCATAAGTCGCCAGCGGCATTGGCGCAACTCCACCTGCTCGGTGGCACGCTTCGCAGCGATTCTGAAAGATCGGCGCGATGTGTTTGGCAAAGGTGACCGGAGTTTTGTCTTTAGTGTTGCCGGAGACTGACGGGATTGAATAGAACGCCAATCCAACAAGACAGAGCGAGATGAGGAGAAAAAGCTTTTTCATTGAGGTTTTCCTTATCATTCAAGAAGGCTTCAGTGGCAAGCCAATTCACCGCAGAGACGCGGAGGATCGCAGAGGGGAAGCGCAGAGGTATTCTTTCGCCTCCGCGCTGTCTCTGCGTTTTCTGCGTCTCTGCGGTGAGAAAGGCTCATGTGCCCAACTCTCATTGAAGCCAATCAATCAAGCCGCAATCGCCGCGTGCGGATCAATCACGTACTTTTTGGCCGCTCCATGATCGAAGTCGGCATAGCCTTTCGGCGCATCGTCAAGCGTGATGACCGTAACGTTGACGGCTTTGGCGATGTTGATCTTGCCATACAGGATCGCCATCATCAGATTGCGGTTGTACTTCATGACAGGTGTCTGGCCGGTTTGGAATGAATGGCTTTTGGCCCAGCCCAAACCGATGCGGATCGAAAGCGAACCGCGTTTTGCCGCTGCATCCGCCGCGCCCGGATCATCCGTTACGTACAAACCGGGAATGCCAATGCCGCCGCCTGCGCGGGTGATCTCCATCACGGAGTTCAACACTGTCGCGGGCATTTCGGTTCCCGCGTCAACGCCGTGCCCGCGCGCTTCGAAACCCACGCAATCCACCGCGCAATCCACTTCAGCGACGTGCAGGATATTTTCGATCTGTTCCAGCAAAGTGCCGCCTGCTTTCAGGTTGATGGTTTCGCAGCCGAACGAACGCGCTTGCGCCAGTCGCTCTTCGATCATATCGCCGACGATGACGACCGCCGCACCCAGCAGTTGCGCCGAAGCCGCCGCCGCCAGTCCCACAGGCCCCGCGCCCGCGATGTAGACCGTCGCGCCCGGTTTAACTCCCGCTGACACGCAGCCGTGATAGCCGGTTGGGAAGATGTCCGACAAACAAGTCAGGTCGCGAATCTTTTCCATCGCCTGATCTTTATTGGGAAATTTCAGCAGGTTGAAATCGGCATATGGAACCATGACGTATTCGGCTTGTCCGCCGACCCATCCGCCCATATCAACGTAACCGTAAGCGCCGCCCGCGCGCGCCGGATTGACGGTCAAACAGACGCCGGTCAGTTGCTCCTTGCAAGTGCGGCAGCGCCCGCAAGCGACGTTGAAAGGAACTGAGACCAGATCGCTGACTTTCAAGGTTTCGACATCGCTGCCTGCTTCGATCACTTCTCCAGTAATCTCATGGCCCAGCACCAGTCCCGACGGGGCGGTGGTGCGACCGCGAACCATATGCTGATCGCTGCCGCAGATGTTGGTTGAAACGACTTTCAAGATGACGCCATGCTGCGCCGCGCGTCCGTTGGGCGCTTCCAGCTTGGGGAAGTCAATGCTCCGGACTTCGACCTTGCCCGGCCCCAGATAAGCGACTCCACGATTGCTTGCCATAGTTGTGACTCCTTGTTCGGTTGTTGAAAAAGCTGGTTGATCAATTTAATTGTGATGTTGAGTGGTACTGCTTTCGCGTGCGCCGGATTATTGCGCCAAGTTTTGGTCTTGTCCATTGTCAATTGCGCGCCACTTTTTATTCTTCGTGTCTGAAACGCACTGACAGGTTGAGAGGCGCTGGATACAATGTCTATCGATATCAAACTAATAC
>JBDSAM010000196.1:0-9035 GCA_039922135.1 Blastocatellia bacterium | reverse complement strand
CTTCGACCGCGTATTCGGCGGCATTCACAAATACAGTGGCGCGCTGCCGGTTGAGAAATCGAAATAACTTTTGAAAGGAAACGCAAATGCTCGCTAAAGTTTACGTCACGCTGAAGAACGGAGTCCTTGACCCGCAAGGCAAAGCTGTTCACCACGCCGCCGAAACTATCGGCTTCGCAGGCATTGCCGATGTGCGGCAAGGCAAATACTTCGAGATCAAACTCGACGCCACGCTCGACGAAGCGCAAGCCCGCACCCAGGTCGAGAAATTCGCGCATGATGTGTTGTCGAATCCGGTAATTGAAGATTATCGAGTAGAGGTTGTGGCTGCCTGACCCGTTTCGTCAGGTGCCAGTGATTTCAACCAGCATCTCACCGCTCTGCAAAAGGCTGATTGCTTGACGCAAAGTCAGCGTCAAAATCCGTTTCAATCGTGTATTCGAGGTATTACCGCAGGTGAGGAAGATAATCTTGGGTGGCGGCCCATACCGTTCCAGCAATTGAACGAAGTCGCTGTCTTTCGTCATCACAATGGCATCAGCCGTTCTGGCTTGAAAGAAGATTTCTTTGTCAGTGGCATCGCGCAATCCCAGATCACGCAAGGCAGTTGCCGGGGATGGGAAGTTCTGGCTGATCCAAACTGCAATGGCTGGCGATAGCTGAGCGTCAATCCAAATTTTCATGCCGCAAGCACCGGATGATCGAACCGGCGGGCGGCATACTGAAGCGCTGCCGTCAAATCTTCCATTTCCAGATCAGGCATCTCTTCCAGAATTTCTTCAGCGGATAAGCCTGCGGCAAACAAATCAAGCACATCAACCACGCGAATCCGCATCCCACGAATGCACGGACGACCGCCGCATTGTTCAGAATTGATGGTAATTCTTTCTAGTAACTCAGTCATACAAGCCTCTTCAATTTTTATGTTTGATCACTGCTTCACCGGCGGATGCCAACCTTTGAGCCGCAGTTTGAGTGTCGCGTCCGTGGTTGACAACAGCAACAGCCGCTTGTTGATGGGATTGATGCCTTCAGGGTAGTAGGTGAGTTGGTAGCGCTGGTTGCGCAGTTCGTCGCAAATCTCTTTAACGGATTGTTTCGCATCACCGTCCATCGGATAGACCTTACCCCCTGTCCCTTCCGTCAGTAATCTTAGGGCGTCACCAGCTTTCGGCGCATCCTTGCGCAGAGCGCCGCGCGTACGGTCACGGACTTGGACGGCGTAGACGGTGATGTTTTCGTTCTGTAATTTGTTCAGCAGTTCGTCGAATTTGATCTTGCTATCGCGATCCAAACCATCACCGACAATCACGATCACGCGTTTTGAAAAACCGACTTCGGGGCGCAGCACGTCTTCCATGACCACGTTTAGCGCGTCGAACAGCCTGGGCGCGTCGCTTTTGCGCAGCAGTGATTTGGTGTTTTGCAGTTGTTTTGGTTCGTCAGTGAAGTCCGTGATGACTTCTGGCTTCTGGTCGTAGCCGATGACCATAACCTTGTCGCCTTCGTAAATTTCGGGCGCAAAGGCGGCAGGAATAGAGGCCAGCTTGCTGATGTCCGCCTGCAAGGTCAGCGAATTATCCAACAGCACAACGATGCGCGCCGGCGTCGGGTCAGGCGAAAAGGCCTCGATTTTTTGCAGCACCGCACCGTCAAATAGTTCTAGCGCGCTTTTCGGAATAATCTTGTCCTGCTCTTCCTGGCTGCCGCTGCCTGAAAGCAATGGTTTTGGCTTATTCGGATCGTCAACGCGCGTGGCGATGACGTTCAGCGAAATCGTCCGACGACCTGAAACCGTAGCGCGGCCCGACTGCCCCACGGTTGCAGATGCTAACCACGCAGACAAACAGAGCAAAGCAAACGCTCTCATTGAATATCCCAAAAGAGTCTTGGTGGTTTTCATTGGTACTCCTTTTCTGTTGAACAAGGCGTCATGAAGCTTTGTCGAATAGCCTCAGCGATGACGGCTTAAACCGCAGCCGATTTGTCTTTCTTCCCACCTTTATCGGCTTTATCTGCTTTGTCGGGCTTCTCGGCCTTCTCCACCTTGTCACTTTTATCGCTCTTATCCCTTTTCTCAGGCTTCTCAGTTTTCTCCACCTTATCAGCTTTATCGGCTGTATCAGCCTTCTCCACTTTATCAGCTTTATCGGCTGTATCAGATGTATCAGCCTTCTCAGCTTTGCCACGCGCAGTGTAATCGCTGACGTACCAGCCGGAACCTTTCAATTGAAAGCTGGTCTGCGAAAAGATTTTTTCGAGCTTGCCTTTGCATTCGGGACATTTGGTCAGCGGCTTGTCACTCATCTTTTGCATGACTTCCAGATGGTGGCCGCATTTCTGGCAGGTGTATTCATAAATCGGCATATCAGTTTTTTCTTGCTCCCTTGTTTTTCAATGCTTCTGTTTAATTATTTCATCCTAGTGCCGCAGCGAAAATTTAGCACAACGCCGAGGCTTAGTGCGAGGCGCGTTGCCTTTGCCAGTAAGGATTTGGTAGAAGTTGCCTGTTCACGCCGCCCGCTTTCAGCATTTTACAATCTGGTCACAATCAGGAGAACAAGATGAAGTCACGAACGTTCGCGCAACTGCTCGTTTTCACACTGGCACTTTCTGTTATGGTTCCAACGTCCGCACAAACACCTACTTATCGCCCGCCCGTTCGCGGCATGCGTGGCGTGGTCGCCGGCGGACAACCGCTGGTTGCTGAAGCGGGCTTGCGGATGCTCCATCGTAGCGGCAATGCCGTAGATGCCGGCGTGGCCGCAACGCTGGCCGGTTCGGTGATTGAATTTTCTCACTTCGCGTTTGGCGGTGAAGTGCCGGTCATCATCAAGATGGCGGGGGGACCCCAGGTCGTGACAATTAACGGGCAAGGTCAGGCTCCGGCGTTGGCGACGATTGAGTTTTTTGAAAAGCAACCGCGTAAAGATCCATCCAAGCCAGCGATGATTCCTTCCACCGGGCCAACGGCGGCCACGGTGCCTGGCGTGCTGGATGCCATGATCGTTGCGCTGGAAAACTACGGCACGATGAAGCTGGCCGACGTGATGCAACCGGCGATTGAATTGGCCGATGGCTTTCCGATTGATGAACTGCGCGTGCAATACATCAAGAACACACGGTCGGTCTTCGAGCAATGGAAAGACACGGCTGACATCTTTCTGCCCGGCGGCCAAGTGCCGAAAATCGGCGACATCTTCGTCCAGAAAAATCTGGCGAAGAGCTTGCGCGAATTGGTCGAAGTCGAAAAGAAGAATGCCAAACGTGGTCGCCATGCCGCGCTGGAAGCCGTGCGCGATTACTTTTATCGCGGGCCGCTCGGCAAACGCTACTGCGATGCAATTGAAAAAGCGGGCGGGTTGATGCGCGCCAGCGACCTGGCCAGCTTTCACGCAGATATTGATCAGCCGACCCATGTCAGCTTTCACGGCTACGAAATTTATAAAGTCGGTTTCTGGTCGCAAGGGCCTGTCATGTTGCAGATTCTGAATCTGCTGGAAAGCTATGACCTGAAGGCAATGGGCCATAATTCGCCGGAGTACGTCCATACGCTGACCGAGGCCATCAAGCTCGGATTCGCCGATCGCGACCGGTATTACGGCGACCCGCGCTTTGTGAAAGTGCCGGGCGTCGAACTACTTTCGAAAGATTACGCCGCGATGCGGCGCAGCCTGATTGACCCAAAGTCGGCTTCGCAAACGCAACAGCCCGGTGATCCGGTAAATAAAAGATCGCTTGCTCAACTCGTCAGCTTGAACCCGACGCAAGTGGACATTCCTGAAGCCGAACGCGCGCACGACACGACCTGCGTCAACGTGATTGACGCGGCAGGCAATGTCTTTTCGGCCACGCCGAGCGGGGCCTGGCTGCCCAGCTTTGTGGCGGGCGATACAGGCATTCCTATCTCGTCGCGGTTGCAAAGCGCCTTGCTCATTCGCGGCCACGCCAATGAATTGAAACCCAGCAAGCGCCCGCGCATTACGCTGACGCCGACTGTGGTGATGAAAGACGGCCAACCCTTCGCCGCGCTTTCAACGCCGGGCGGCGACAATCAGGATCAAGCCTTGCTGCAAGTCCTGTTCAACGTCATCGAATTCGGAATGAATCCGCAGGAAGCCGTCGAAGCCGCGCGGTTTGAAACTCAGCACTTCGTCAGTTCCTTCAGCGACCACCAGTTTCGTCCCGGTTCCTTGAGCGTCGAGAAGCGTTTCGGAGATGCATTGATTGAAGAGATGAAACGACGCGGCCACAAGGTTGAAGTCAACGCCGACTTCGCGCCGACATCAGCGCCGACCATTGTTCTTTTCGATCCGAAGACGAAGCTGATTCAGGCGGGCGCGGATGCGCGGCGTGGGCGATACGCGATGGGATGGTGATCGCTTCTGGCTGAGAATCGGAAGGCACCCCCAATCGTGACGAGAAAAACTCACGCCGAGAGACCAAAAGAAGAAGAGCCTGTCTTGCTTGCTGCTTCTTCTCCTGGCTTCTCGGCGTGAGTTTTTTCAATCGCCGGGCACGCTCGGTTTTAGTTGTTGTATTCGATACCCGCCTCTTTCCCAGCTTTGCCGATGGCGTTTTTCCCGGCGCTGATGTTCGTCGCCGAAGCCACGCCCGGCACGTCAGGGTTGTCCGAAACTTCATCCATAAAGATAGCGAAGATGACGCGCTGGCCGTTGGAAAAGTTCATCCGGCCTGCGTCTGCGGCTTGGATGCGCACGTCGTCGTTGTTGCCAGCTTTGTTGAAGACAACCACGGGCGGTGTCAGGCCAGTAACCTGTGGCGCGACGTAGCCTTTGTTGTTGACGCCGTTGTTATCGCCGTCCAGCGCCAGCGTCGCCCAGAAGCGGTTGACCGAAGTCGCCGATAGGAAATCGCCATTGTGGACGTGGCGCAGCAGGCCGGCCATTTCGCGCGGCGTCGAAAGGTTTTCCCAACCGTGCAGGCGGTCATCGTAGGAGCTGGCGTTGCCGTGCGCGCTGGGCGCGCCCGTGCCGACCATGTAGCGATGAATGCGCGTGACATCCAGGTTCATGCGAGCCGGATCAGCCAGATGGTTGTTGATGGTCGTGCGCCCGATGCGGTCAATCAGGCGGTTGGTCGCCCAGTTGTTGCTGCTGCGGATCATAAACTGCGCCATCTGCGCGATGGTGTAGTTGGTATTGGCCGTCAGCCAGCTTCCCTGATTATTGCCGTACTGCGCGCCGGAATTGATCGTGCCCGACCACGATTCGTTGCCCAAATCAATCTCGCGCATCAGTGCATAAAGAATGCCGATCTTGGCCGTGCTAGCGATGGCGAAGCTCTGATCGGCGTGCAGCATCGTTTCGTCACCGGTCGTCAGGTTGATGATCGCCGCGCCGCCGCGACCCGGAGCGCCGTCAATCTGTTTGCGCACGCGCGAGTAGAGCGAAGAGTTTTCGTCAATCGCGGGCGCACCGTCGAAGAACCAGATGCCGCCGAAGCGCACGCCGTCGGGCGTTGCCGCCGCGTAGAAGTTGTCAATGTTGTAGCCGCCAGCCCAAAGGTTATTGTAGTAGCGTTGGAAGACGCGCCAGTCGCGGTTGCTGCGCACGCTGTAACTGGCGGTCGTGTGCTTAAAGATCGCCGAGTACCAAACGTTATTGCCGACCGCGTGCGCGTGCAGGTGATGCGGGATGTAGTCGTTCGCCTTGTGCTCCGCCAGCTTGGCGTCGTACTGCTCGCGCGTCATATGGCTGTGAATGTAATAGCCTTTGCCTGGCTGGTAGTACCAAAGCGAAGTGTAGAACGACTGGCCGCTCAGCTCATAGCCTTCGACGCGGTGCGGAACCCAGCCCTGCTGCCCGATGGTGTCGTGCAATTGCTGCATCCCGGCTACGCTGGTGTTGCGGAAGATTTGCCAACCGGGCGTCGGGTTGGTCTTCTCCCACAGCATCGCGAAACGCACGCCTGCGGGCGTTTCGTAGCCGCTGGTGTCAACCATGTGGTAGCCCTGAGCGCGCAGGTCATAAAAGATCGCGTCGAACTCAGCCAGCGTCTTGCCGAAGTAGCCCTTCCAGGCGCGATGGTCTGTATTCTTGAGCCAGCGCGTGAAGTAACGAACGCTGCCGCCGTCCACATAGCCGGTCAGGCGCGCCGGGCGATAGCCCAGTTCGGTATAGCTTTTGTCGTTATCGTTGTTGTTTTCAAAAAAATCGTTCTGCAAACTGGTCGGCGAGACGCCATAGCGCACGACGCCTTCGGCTTCGGCACGCGCCGCAACGGGCGCCATCGCCAGCAGGCCGAACAGAACGATAGACATCAGACGGTAGTAATTTCGCATAATCATAAAAGTTCACCTCTTCCTTGGATATTGGTTGGACTGCCCCGCAGCGCCGAATGGCCCTGTGACGGCAACTGTTTATTACCGGCGTAACGCGGCCTTGCTGCTTTGACCGCTTTGCGCTCACTGACTAAAGCGAAATTGGGGGAAGAAAACTATCAGCGCGGCGCAAATTATTTTGAAGCCGCTGTCAGGGCTGCTGGAACACGTTGTTCAGGCAGACGCCGTAGCGGCTGATGGCCAGTGCGCCCACGCCGATGCCATTCACGCCGGTGTGACTGGTGATTTCCACCTCGACGAAATAGCTGCGGGCGATGAACGGCGAGGCGAATTGGAAATGCGAGAAGTTTCCGCAATTGCCAAGCGAGCGCGTTTGAAAATCCACGTCCTGCGGGAAATCGTCGCTATCAACGGTAATCAAGGTGTTGGTCTGCCCCTGCTGCGGGCCATTCATGATGTATTCCTTGAGCCGCGCCACCACGCGCCCGCGCCCATTGAGCGTGTTGTAGCGAACGATCAAGGCCGGCCACGAAGTTGGCGTCAGGTTGGCGAACAGGCCGTCCACCGCCACCACGTTGTAGCGCACGACGGCCTTTGTTCCCGGCGCGGCCAGTTTGGTCACAACCAATGGGCCATTGAAACGAAGCTTGTCGGTGTCGGCATCGTCCACCGTTCCTGTCGAACCGACGCTCGTCCAAATCTTGTTGATGTCCTGCGCCGACGCCGTGCCCAGCATCGTTGCCACCGTCAACAAAAGACCGCATAAAAAGCGGCTGCCGATAGTCAAAGCTGTCATCTGTTTTTTCATCTTGAGACTCCTTTCAAGTAGTTGCTGTTAAATTCGAACATTTCGTTATCTTGCGACGGGCGAAGGATAGGTCTGATATTCGGACGAAGCAGCGAAGTTGTTCACTGCGGCGGTGTGCGGTGGTTCACAGCGGCTTGGGAAGAGGATTGACAGCCATAAAACAAAAGAGCCGGAATCGTCTTCCGGCTCTCGTCCCCTAATGGCTTGCAGTGATGATTACTGCTCAGGCTTGGCCCTCACCGGCGCGCGGGAGCGCCATTGGGCTGGACCACTGTCGGCAGTAACTGCAACGCACCCGCCAGGTCGCCGCGCTCTAACACATACACGAGTCGCGGCCCGTTGGGATAAGCGGCGAGTTCCTGCTTCGCGCGACGCCAGGCTTCTTCCGGCGTTGGCGCTTGCGACAAGTAACGCGCGGCAAATTGGCGTGCCAGCGGTTCGTACTGTTTTGACAGTTCAACCAATGGGTCCTGCGCTCCTGTCGAATGATTGCCCGAGCCGCCGCCAGTCGCCGCCAGGATGTCGTGCAGGCGCGCGCTAAGCCGCTTTCCGGCAAGTTGCTGGTTGCAAATGAAAGCGACGCCCCAGTCGGTCCCGGAGTTCGAAGGCCAGATCTTCAAGTCAGCCGTGTAGCCGAAGATGTCGCCGCCCTTGCCGAACCAACTGTTATTGTCGGCCAACTCCAACCCAAGACCGGCGCGCGTTCCATCGTTGAAAAGCTGGCCGTAGTTCTGCCGCATCTGGTTATCAATGGTGTTCTTGCTGATGACGGCATCCGACTGAAGGATGAGCATCAACCGCGCCAAGTCGCCGATGGTCAGCGTCCACCCGCCGGATGGGCCTTCCCATCCCCAGCCGTAGGCGTTCGAGTCGCCGAAATTCAAGTCGTCGCCGTCTTGCGCGTAGCCTTTCGCGAGGTTCTTGATGTCCGAGGTGCGAAAGTCCGTGGCCAGTGCAGCCGTGATCATCGTCGGTTCGGTGGCGATCGTGCCGCGCCCGACGCGATGCCAGACATAACGCTCATACCCCCGCATGTGCGCGGGAATGTCGCCCATCTTGCTGCGATAATCCAGCAGCGCACCCGCCAAGGTGTAACCCACGTTTGAATATTTGGGCGTGCCTATCTGCGCCAGCGATTGATTGCCCGCCTCCGATTTGTAGCCTTGAAAGACGAGCAGAGGTTGCAAACTCGGAAACGGAATGTTGGGGAATGCCGCGTTCATGGTCGGGCCGTCGTTGAAGGCCGCCGCACTCCAAACTGGCGATCCGGCCTTGAAGCCGCCCTTATGCGCCAGCACATCCCGCAGCGTCGGGTTGCCCGTCCATCCCACATCAACTCCCGGTATCAACCCCATCTGGTCCAGCAGGGGCGCGTCCAGGTTCAGCTTGCCCTCCTCAACCAACGCCATCAGGCCGAGCGCAGTCAGCGTCTTCGCAATTGATCCGATCGGGGCCGGCGTGGCGATGGTGAAGTTACGGTTGGTCGCTTGATCGGCCTCGCCATAAGCCTGCAGATAAGCAATCTGGTTATCGCGCGTGATCGCAATGGCACAGCCGGCAATGTCAACCTGCTTCTCGGCCATGAACGCGGCAACTTCCGCATCAAGCTGCGCGCGCACCCCGGCGTCGAGTCCCCCTTCAGCGACCGGCAGAGTTTTGTATTTCGCGTCCTTCAGTTCGACCAGATTGACGTTGAAGTCCTTGCATTGATCGTTGCCTTGTTGAATAGGAGCGCAAGCGGTCAGGAAAGCCGCGAGGCAGGCGATGGCGAGTAGACCCAGACGGCGGCCGGCTGACAGCGCAGACGCAATGTTTGCTGTGAACGTGGTGTTTCGAATTGGCATTTGACGTCCTCCTTAAATATTTACTGGCGATGAATCGTTAATTCGATTCATCGCCAGTAGCTTACTCAGTGCGAGGACG
>JBDSAM010000195.1:0-3385 GCA_039922135.1 Blastocatellia bacterium | reverse complement strand
GTGACTGCTGGCGGCAACGTTAACGGAGGCCGCTCCGATACAGCCAATGTGACTTTGGATGGCGTGGACGTGAACGAACAACAGGGTGGCACGGCATTCTTCAGCGTGCTGCGCACGACGCCGGATGCCCTGCAGGAGTTTCGCGTCACGACCACCAACCCCAACGCCAATGTTGGCCGTTCGTCAGGGGCGCAAATCGCGCTGGTCACCAAGTCGGGCACGAATCAACTCCACGGCTCACTCTTCGAATATCATCGCAACACCGTTGGGACGGCGAATAGCTGGTTCAATAACAAAGCTGGCGTCCCGCGCCCACAACTTATTCGAAATAATTTCGGCGGCTCAATTGGCGGCCCGATCAAAAAAGATCGGATATTTTTCTTCTTTACCTACGAAGGTTTCCGCGAAGCCAAAGGTACAAGTGTAGTCCGACAAGTACCGCTAGCGTCTTATGGCCAAGGTATCATTCGTTATGTGGCGGTTGATAAAGGTCAGCCCGATCCTGCTGGAACCCCCTGCCCAACAGCTTCTGATCCAACCCGGCGTTGTCGTTCACTGACACGCGCAGATATTAGTGCGGCTTACTTGGCGGCCAACGGCATTGATCCCGGAACCAATTCGGCGGTCTTCGCGATTCTGGCTGGTGCGGCTGCTCGTTACCCCGCAAACGACACTACCACCGGCGACGGCTTGAACACTGGCGGTTATCGTTTCAATGCTGGCGACCCGGTGAAACAGAATACCTACATTGGAAGGTTCGATGGCAAGATCAACGAAAAGCAAAACGCTTACCTGCGTCTGAACTACCAGAAAGATACTTCACTGAATGGTGTTAGCCGTTTCCCGGATACTCCGGCACCGACGACCTGGCGTCATCCTGTGGGGCTGGCTGCCAATCACTCGTGGGCAATCACAAACTCAGTGGTCAACAACTTCACTTACGGTTTGACCCGCGAGGCGTTTACCAACGGCGGTGACTCGGATCAGAACCTGATTAACTTCCGATTTATCTATCAACCCGTGAATTTCACTCGCGGAGCCAGCCGCACGACACCGGTGCATAACATCGTGGATGACCTGTCATGGACGAAGGGCGCTCACGCTATGCAGTACGGCACCAACGTCCGCCTGATCTCGAACAATCGCTTCTCGTATGGAACCTCCTATGACAATGGCAGCTTCAACCCGTCGGGTTACGACTCCTCCGGCACAGTGGTTTATACCAGTGACGCAGGCACCGCGATTTTCCAGAATGTCGCTTCCAGTTCCACGACCACGTTGCGCGATGCGCTGACAACTGCGATTGGCCGTTACTCGGGGTATGGCGCCAGTCTTAATTACAAGCTGGATGGAAGTGTTCTTCCCGCCGGAACCGGCATCGGTCGCAGCTTCAAAACTCAGGAATATGAGTTTTATGGGCAGGACAGTTGGCGTGCGCGTCAAAACCTGACGCTTAGTTATGGCCTGCGCTGGTCTACCTCGACGCCGGTCTATGAGGCCAATGGTCTGCAGGTGAAACCGTTGCAGAGCCTCGGCGAATACTTCGACAAACGTGTGGCGGGCGCTTTGGCTGGCACGCCCTTCAATGATCTGATCACGGTGGATTTGGCAGGCAAGGCGAACAATCGTGGTGGTTACTACAGCCAGGACTGGAACAATTTCGCGCCTTCCGTTTCCTTCGCGTATTCACCCAATTTTAAGAACAAATATCTGAGCCATGTCTTCGGCGAAGGCAAGAGCACTTTCCGCGGCGGTTTCCGCATGGTCTACGACCGTATTGGCAGCGCGCTCGCGGTCTCTTTTGACCAACTGGCTAAGCTTGGTTTTACTTCGTTGAGCGACATTCCCGTCAATACCTACAACGTGAGCACCCGTCTGGGGCCGCTCTTTACCGGCTACAATCAGGACTTCCGCTCCTTGCCGAAGTTGATCATCAATTCATCACTGAAGTTCCCGCTGCAAACGCCGGCTGATGGGGGGCAACGCATTGAACAGTCGCTTGATGACAGGCTGACGACTCCGGTTCACTATAACTTCAATCTCTCTTACGGGCGTGATCTGGGCAAAGGCTTTTCGGTGGAAATGAGTTACGTTGGACGTATGGCGCGTAATCTATTGTCTTCGCGCGATGTGTTGCAGTTCAACAACCTGAAAGACCCGAAATCAGGCGTGGACTTCTACACGGCAATGCGCCAGCTCATCGGATTGCGTTATCAAAGTTCAGCGATTGCCTCAGTACCGGCGATTCCTTATTTCGAAAACGTCGTGCCGGGCCTGGCAGGCAACTACAGTGTGCTCGGCTCAACGGTTCGTTTAACCGCGACCCAGGCAGCCTATCGGCGGCTGGCCTTCCGCGCGGTTGGTGGTCTGAACTCAACGGACTGGACATTCATTCAGACGCTTTGGGATGACACTCCGGTGGGCTTTGCCAACAACCTCTTTGTTCAGCCGCAGTATGCGACCTTCTCGGCCTACGGCACGCTGGCCACATCGGATTATCATTCGGCGCAGGTCAGTGTCAGGAAGCGGTTCAGCAAAGACCTGTCCTTCGATTTTAATTACACGTTCAGTCATTCGCTGGATCTTGCTTCCGCCAGTGAATCCTCCGGCAGTATCACCGGGATTTCCATCCTCAATCCGTATGACCTGAAGGCCAATCGCGGAAATTCGAGCTTCGATGTGCGGCACCTGATCAATGCGAACTACATCTGGACGTTGCCGGTTGGCAGCGGCAAGAAGTTCTTCGGTGGCGTTGGCCGGGTTGCTGATGCATTGATCGGCGGATGGGATTTGACCGGAATTTTCCGTTTCAACTCCGGCTTCCCGTCGCCAGTGCCGTTCGACGATGGGCGTTGGGCGACCAACTGGAACGTGCAATCGAATGCCTTGCTCGTTCGCCCGCTGGAGACTTCGCCAACGCGAACAGGGGATCCGAATCTGTTCAGCGATCCCACGTACGCTTACCAAAGTTATCGGAATGCCTATCCGGGTGAAGTCGGTGATCGTAATACGCTCCGCTATCCGGGCTTCATCGGGCTGGATGCCGGATTGTACAAATCCTTCAAGCTGCCAGGTGAAGGACGGAAATTGACTTTCCGATGGGAAGTGTTCAACGTCACGAACACGCAACATTTCACCGGCATTTCCAGCATCTCAATCCCGCAAGACCCAAATCTGGGCCTGACGCCGCCATCAACCTGGGGCAAATTCACCGGGATTCAGGGACAACCTCGCCAACAACAATTCGCGCTGCGTCTTGAGTTTTAACGCCGCGCCAAGTTGAACAACAAAGAAACCCGGCCACGTAGTTTATTGCTTCGTGGCCGGGTTTTGATTTTGATCGTTTGCTCGACGGTTATGTAATGCTTCCGCCATCCACCGTGAC
>JBDSAM010000194.1:0-5417 GCA_039922135.1 Blastocatellia bacterium | reverse complement strand
GGAAAGTCTGAAGTCAGAATGGTGTTCTTGCTCTCCATAGATTCGGGGTGCGTGTTCCAGTTGATGATTGTGGCAATGGTCTTTCCGTCTTTCGTGCTGTTGAACTGCATCACGCGCAACTCTTCATCAAAGAATTTCGGCGGACGCCCGCCAGTGCGCGTTTGCATCCCGGCGATCAATGAAGATTTTGTTGCATCGGTCTGGCCCAGTTTTATGCGCGCTGGCTGCAGCCTCCCCGCCGCCATCGCAATGCTTTTGGCAATTTGCTTGTCAACGAAGCGCAGGTACTTTGGGTACTTGCCATCTTTTATCGGTCCGTCGCCCCAAGCGCCGATGGTATCCGGCCCTTCGTGGTTGTGTGTGCTGGCCAGCAGAATCTCCTGCACGCCCAGCTTCGGATCAAGCATCTTTTGAATCTTGTTGATGCCGTAAAACGTCGCTTCGCCGTAATAACCGATGAAATCAATTGCAACGACGGCGATGCGCGTCGAACCGTAATCCAGCACTACCGCGCGCGCCCACAAATCATCGCGTTTGCCGGTCGCCAGCCGTTTGTCGCCGAAGCCCGCCAGATAAATACCGTCGTATTTGCCTTTTGAATCAGCGTCGAGTTCGGTGTTCCCAGGATCATCTTCAAACGTCTCGCCGCTATCCCATTTTCCATTGCTGTTTTTATCTTCAAACTTTTCACCCCATACGCCGGTCGGGGTGATAGTGCCATCCCAATCTGGATTTTGACCGAAGGGTGTCACGACAACCGCTGATGCGCCGACTTTCAAATTGGGTTTTGGAGCAGAGATGGATTCAGACCGGACACTCGTAAATTCCGATACTCCAAATACTCCCGCTGCGGCTAAAGTGCACAATGCCACTGATGCGACAAGAAACGATTTCATATGTGTCTCTCCTGAAGGTTCTATCTGTAGTTTGATAACGAAGAATTGCGAGCGGGCGGATTTTCAGGCGTACGGCTGAATTCGTCAACGTCCGGTGGCTGGCGACAGTGGAATCACAGGTTTAGCCAATGTTGCCTATCCAGCGTGCTGCATCGTTTTACAATTCAATTGTTTGGCGTTCGCGGCGAAAGGATTTCGGATTTGCTTTGGGTCCGGCGATATCTTCGCGCAGTTGGCGCATCTCGGCTTCGGTTTCTGAGAGTTTGTCCAACACGTCATCCACGGCAACGCGCAGGCTGACAGTGGCGGCGACTATTCGAAACAGGGCGACGCTGATAAGGGCGAACTCGACCAGCAGGGCGACGATGAAAAATTTTAAGAACAAGCTGATGCTCCTTTGCTTTCTCGCAACGATTGGGGGAATAGAAACCGCGCACCAGACTTCGCTAGAGAATTTCCAAGCGGTTCCGGAGAGCAAGCTATTTGTTGATGAGATTACAGCCGCTTTGCTGCGAAAGGTTGCGCGGTGGTTGCTTAGCGGGTGATGGATTTAATGTTTGGCAATATTGATGGTGGGGCGCTACCGGTGGTTGCCGAAGACATCTTTCAAGACGCTGGTGACGCGGGCGAGCGGGTCTTTGCGAATCTTCTTCTCTTCTTCGCCGACCATATAAAACAAGCCATCCAGCGATTTGTTGACCACATACTGGTCAATGTCCAGAGATTGTGATCTGGCAAAAGGCAAATTCTGAAAGCGTCCCATCAGTTCTTTATACTGCCGCGTTGCGCCAACTTCGTTCATGGACTTTTCGATAATCGGACGAAAGGCGGTTACGATCCGGGTTGACGTTTTGGCTTTGAAAAAGTCAGTTGCCGCGGTGTCATTGCCGAACAGGATTTTACGTGCATCTTCGAAGCTCATCTGTTTGACGGCGTCCACAAAGATTTTGCGGGCTTCGGGCGCGGCCTTCTCGGCGGCGCGGTTCATGCTCAGGGTAAATTCATCCACTATTTGACCTTGCCCGGCAATGCGCATGCCTTTAGCCAAGGTGTCGAGTTGTTTTGGCAGCAGAATCTTGATCGCGGCATTTTTGAAAAAACCATCTACGCGTCCAGTCAGATTGATGGCATTGCCCGTGCCGATCTGCAACGCTTCTTTCAATCCGGCAACGATCTTGGAATCGCTTAAGCTGCCAAACTGGGCTGAAACTTGTGCCTGTTGGCCAAACAAGATCACGGTCACAACTAACAAGACGGTAAGAACATTGTATTTGCGCATAATAGTTTCTCGGTAAATCCGGCAATTAGTAATGGGGTGCAGGCAAGCTAACAATTTGGGCTGAGGGAAGCAAGCATTTGCCAGTGCCAAGCTTGACAGCAATTGGCTTACGTCTGAGAATCCGCCCGTTCTTCACTCAATACGATAAGTAAACATCCACTCAACTGAGGTCGCCGAAAGATGTCTGAAATTGACCCGGGAATTGATTATGACCTGGCGCAATTCTTTGCATGGTCGCGGGCGCGAGCCTATGCCGAACTTGATCGGCGGATGAAAGCTGAGCCTTCGCTCGATCCTAACTGGACGTTTTCAGACATTATGCAGTTGCTGCTGGAAGAGTACCGGCGATTGCAGGAAGCTTCTTTGCACCAGACTTTGAGCGATGAATAAGCGCGGTCATCTCGATTTACAAAAATTATGCCCAATCAATCCTCCTCTGAAACTCCGCTAAAACTGACCCCTGTCCAATGGCTGATCTGCATCGTCGCGGTTATTGGGTTCGCGTTCGATACGTATGAATTGCTGATGCTGCCGCTGATTGTGCGCCCGGCGCTGGAGGGTTTGGGCGGGGTGAAGTTTGGCACACCGGAATTCAGCCAATGGCGCGATTTGTTGTTTTATGTTCCTGCGGTGTGCGGCGGCGTGTTTGGCTTGCTGGGCGGGTATTTGACTGACCGGCTAGGGCGCAGGCGAGTGTTGACGTGGAGCATCCTGCTATATGCCTTTTCGGCCTTCGCCACCGGGTTTGCAACTTCGTTGCCGATGCTGTTGTTTTTTCGCTGCACGACGTTTGTCGGCGTCTGCGTTGAATTTGTCGCGGCTGTGGCCTGGCTGGCAGAGTTATTTTCCGACCCGAGGCAGCGGGAAAAAGTGTTGGGTTACACGCAGGCTTTCTCTTCGCTTGGCGGCGTGATGGTCAGTGGAATGGCATACTTAATCAGTCATTGGGCCAATTCGCTGCCAGCAATTCGCGGTGGGCATGATAGTTGGCGGTACTTGCTGATCTCAGGATTAATCCCGGCGATTCCGCTGATTGTCATTCGCCCCTTCCTGCCCGAATCGCCTGTCTGGGCAGCGAAGAAAGCGGCGGGCACGTTGAAGCGGCCCAGCTTTGTGGAACTGTTTCGACCAGCCTACCGGCGAACGACAATTGTTTCGGCGCTGATGTTCGCATGCAGCCTGGGCGTGGCGTTCGGCGCGATTCAACAGATTCCACAGATTGTGCCTGGTCTAGTCAAATTCGATACTCCCGCGCCACCGCCCCAGCAGCAACCACAGATCACTTCGCCTGCCCCTGCCCCTGCTGGCGCGCGCGCCTTGCCTCCGGCTGAAGTTGCAAATCGTCAGCGCGTGGTTTCAACCGCCGTGGCCAGTGTGCAAAGCTGGCAGGAGATTGGCGGATTGGCTGGGCGGTTTGCGCTGGCCGCACTGGCACTAGTGATCATCAGCAGGCGATGGCTGATTCGCATTTTCCAGATTCCCGGACTGATTGTGGTGCCGCTGGTGTTTCTGTTCGCGGCAGTATCGAATCTGGAAGCGTTGAAGTGGGGAATCTTCTTTGCGGGCTTCTTCACCGTGGCGCAGTTAAGTTTTTGGGGCAACTATTTGCCGCGCGTTTATCCAACGCACTTGCGCGGCACGGGTGAAAGCTTCGCGGCCAACATTGGCGGGCGGATGATCGGGACGGCAGCGGCGCTGTTGACGACACAGATGGTCAAACTGATGCCGGGCAATACTCCGGCGACCAAGCTGGCGTACGCGGCGGCAGCGGTAGCGGCGGTGATTTATACGTTAGGCCTGATCCTGAGTTTTTTCCTGCCGGAGCCTCTGCAAGAAGAGTTGCCGGAATGATCGTCGCGTTGAAAATGTGGAGCAGGTTGAATCTGCCCTACGAGTTCGGAGGAGAATTAATGAAAAGAAAAGTTTCGATTGTGATCGTGTTGCTGGCGCTGGCTGGGCTGATTTCCATTGGGAGTGGAGCGCAGGTTGCAAAAGGAAAAGGCAAGCAGCAGACCGGCAAAGGCAAAGCTCCAGCGAAAACTGTTGGCAAAGCAGTGGACGCTGCTGCACTTTACAAACAGCACTGCCAAAAGTGCCACGCGCCGGACGGAAAAGGAATTCCAAGTTTGGAGCCGCCTGATATGACCGACGTCAAATGGCAAGCTAAAAATAACGACAAGCAGATCATCGAAGTTATCAACGAAGGCAAGGGCATCATGCCTGGCTTCAAAGATACGCTGAAACCGGCGCAGATCTTAGCGTTAGTGAAACACGTTCGCTCTTTTGGCATGGCGAAGAGTGACGGCGAAAATAAAGTTGACAGGTAGGCTCAGCGAAGGGCATTGGGCAACTCTGCGGCAAACTATTCCTCAAATAATTGCGGCGTGACGGCGGCTTTCAATTTGCAAAGGCCGCTGGTTGCGCCGCAATTATTTCATTGTCCACTGTGCTTATCAGCACTGCATTGTCTAGTGGGTTCCTGGCCAACGTGGAATTGCCTGCGGATAGATTTGCAAAGCCCTTTGATGGGGATCAGTCCAGTGACGGAACAGACTTCCATGTAAAACGTTTTGCCCGGCGATGAGGGGACGGCTTTAAGGGGCGGCGGTGTGGGAATAGGCGTGGGGATCATCGCTACTGGTGCAGGATTTGGTGTCGGCTTCACCTTTGGCGCGAGCGGAGCCTTTGTTGATTTGGCCACTTGTGTCCGGTTCGATTTATCAGTGGAGGTTTTCGCGCCCTTCTTCGACACATCTTTCGCAGTTGGCTTTGTGGTTGCCTTAGGAGTTGCCTTGGCGGCGACGTTAGCTTTTGGTTTTGGTGTCGGCGTTGGTGTTGGAACCACGCGCGGTCTGGTGGCGCGCGGGTAAGGCGTGGGTTTTCCGATGACGATGATGGTCGGCTTTGGCTTTGGCGGCTGTGTCTGTGTCGTGGACTTTGGCGTTGGCCAAGGAGTTGGCCCGGGTTGGCGTTGTGTTGAATTGCCCGTAGTGGTGTTTCGCGGAGTGGGATTTGGCGCAACACGCTGTGGCATGGGAGCCATAGGAATCGGGCCAATGGGGATCGGCGTGGATGTCGGCTTTCCACCTCTGATGGCGGAAAGTACACGGTCTTTCAGAGAACGATTGGAAGAACTTCCAGAAGTAGGCTTTGGTTGCGGGTCAGATGAGGTATCAATCGCCCCTTGCGGCACCGGAATAAAAGCGTCGCTGCCGCCACCCAGAAATCCATCGCGCGGCGGA
>JBDSAM010000193.1:0-3195 GCA_039922135.1 Blastocatellia bacterium | reverse complement strand
GATCTCGATTGTCTATCTGCTGCTGATTGGCGTAGTCGTCTTCGCATTGGATCGCGTCGCCCCTCTTTTTTCAGATCAGCTCAGCGCGTTTTGGGAAAATATGCCGAATTACGCGCAGCAGCTTGATCGCTACGCTAAATCGCTGGAAGCGCTGCCAAGTCGTTATCGGCTGCCGGCGGGTTGGGGGCAATCGACAATTGACTGGATCAGCACGCTGAAGCTTGATGTGATCGAGTGGGTAAGGCCGATTGCGAACAGCATTGTGCGGCTGGCTCTGGCCCTGCCGTGGGTGATTCTAATTCCGATCATCGGCTTCTTCTTTTTGAAAGATGCAAAAGACCTCAGCCAAAAGTTCCTGCTGTCCCTGCCGCAAGCTGATATGCGTTACCGGCTGACGATCTTTTTGAAAGAAGTCAGCCAGACGCTGGCCGCTTACGTTCGCGCGCAATTGATCGCGTGCGTTCTGGTGGGCGTGATCGAAGGATCGGGATTGTGGCTGTTGGGATTGCGATATCCGCTGGTGTTCGCCGTAGCCGCGGGATTTTTTGAGTTCGTGCCTATTGTCGGGCCTGTCCTCCTAGGCGGCACAGCAATTTTAGTAGCCAGCTTTCACTCCTGGCAGAGTGCGCTCATTGTTGCGGCCTTTCTGGCTGTCTATCGAATCATCCACGATTACGTGATCTATCCGCGCTTGCTCAGCGAAGGCGTGGAAATTCATCCGGTTGCGGTAATCCTGGCGGTGTTGTGCGGCGCTGAGTTGGGTGGCGTGATCGGCGTTTTTCTGAGCGTGCCGATTGTGGCGTTGCTGATTGTCTGTTGGCGGCATTGGCGTGATCTGCAACTCGACCGTGCTAACTTGATCCTGGCTCCGGACGGCAAACAGATGATGGAAACCCGGACCGTTGAAAGCCTGATTGTCGAAGAGTGAACTTAGTCCTTCTTCTCCTGCTCTGTTTTCAGTTGCTCTGTGAATTTCATCCGGGCCTTTTGGACTTTGGCATCTGTGTTGGGATCGAAGCATCCACTGGCTCCGCCCCCAACCATAGGGTAAATCGCATCGCCGAAGCGCAAGTAAACTGCACCATCAATCACAACCATCCCGCCTTTTACCGTAAACGTAAAAGTCTCTCCAGCTTTCATACCCTGCTCCACCGGCGTCTGTGTTGTGGTTGCGAGTGGCAATGCCGCTGATTTTGCGATTTCGCGTTCCAGCAAATTCTTTAGATCTTCCGCTGAAGAGGGCTCCTTTTTGCTTTGCGCATTGTCGGCAGCCAGCAAAGCTTTTACCAGCATGTCGCCCGATGGCTGCAAAGCGGGCGGTCTAAGCTTAGGTTCGCCGCCCTGCTGTGCTATCGCGGTTGCTGCCGCGACAATTAAACACGAGAACACTGTGAACAGATTCTTCATCGTCGTTCCTCCAAATCGGTTGCAATGGATTGGCTGGCGAGTTGGTTGCCGGTTTTGGAACGAGGTGACAGCGACGGCTTGCGCGTAAATCGAGTCAGTATCGGGAGCGGTAGCGACCGGATGCTTTGAAAAACGCGCTTGACGATGTAACTCGGTCATTACCGCTCCCGGTACTGACTTGGATGTTGATAGACTACTTGCCCGATCTGGATCGTGCGCGCGACCGAAAAGTCTGGCTTCAGCACAACCAAGTCGGCGTCTTTTCCTACTTCGATGGAGCCTTTGCTGTCCGCCACGCCACAGACCCGCGCGGGCGCAAGTGATGCCATATGCGCCGCGTCAATCAATCCCATTCCCGTAAAGTTGATCGCATTGCCGACCGCCGCATTCATCGTCAGCACAGAACCGGCGATGGTCACGCCGTCCATCAGCGTACACAACGGCCCGCGCACTTCAATCTGAAAATCGCCGAGCGTATATCTCCCATCGCCAACGCCCTGCGCCGCCGTTGCATCCGTAATCAGCGTCAGCCCGTCGCGGCCTTTTGCTCGCCAGGCCAACTGCGCCATTCGCGGATGCACGTGAACGCCGTCGCAGATCAATTCCGCCTGAATGCCTGACTCATTCAAGCAGGCCGATGCCAGGCCGGGTTTGCGGTGATGAACACCGGACATGGCGTTGTAAAGATGCGTAGCACGCGTCGCGCCCGCGTCAATGGCTGCCAGCGCCGTATCATAATCAGCTTCTGAGTGGCCTAGCGAAGCTTCAACGCCGTTCGCTTTCAAAAACCGAATCAACTCCATCCCGCCGGGCAGTTCCGGCGCCATGGTCATAATCTTGATGCGCCCGTTAGCAGCATTCAGCAGTTCGCGGCATTCGTCGAAATTGGGATCGCGGATGCCTTCGACGGGCTGCGCGCCTTTGAACTTCAAATTGATGTATGGCCCTTCAATGTGTAGCCCCAGAATCTGCGATGCTGGCTCGTCGCCTTCTTTTAGCTGTTCCGCCGCGATCGTGTCTCCCACGGCTCGCATCAGTTCCGAATGTCCAGCCGCAATGGTCGTAGCCAGGTAGCCAGTCGTGCCGAATCGGAGCAGCGCGCGAGAGATTCGCCGGATGCCTTCAGCGCCGTTGGCCATGACGTCATCGCCGCCGCTGCCGTGAAAGTGGGTATCGATAAAGCCGGGCATAACGATCTGCCCGCTGGCGTTAATCACCTGCGATCCGGATTCAGGCGCGGCGTCTTTGGCCGATCCGATAAAACTGATTTGCCCGTCTTCGCACAGCACAATGCCGTTTTCGATTGTTGCCTGCGGCGTGACAACCTTGCCACCAACGATTGCCAGACGATTTGCCATTTCGTTCTTCTCCGATTAAGCCGATTTGAGATTTGATGAATTGTGAAGCGCGCCCCAACATCTTTATGCTACTTGATGGCTTTCGCCTGCGTCCATTGTCTTGTTGATGCTACCAGCCACAACTTTTGCAAAAAGCTCATGCGGTGATTATCATCTCGGCTCGTTACCGCACTGACGAATCCAGCAAAACACCCATGACATATTTTCCGCGAGGCAGACGAAAAGATACGGGGCAATCCGATTGGGGCCTTCGTGTCTCTTCGCGTTCTTCGTCAGCAAGAATGATCAATTGAACGAATTACTGAAATAGGAGAGACGAATGGCTACTGATGTTTTGATGCCTCAGATGGGCGAGTCCATCGCTGAGGGAACTGTTGTGAAGTGGTTAAAGAATGTCGGCGACAGCGTGCAGAAAGATGAACCGCTGCTG
>JBDSAM010000192.1:0-19151 GCA_039922135.1 Blastocatellia bacterium | reverse complement strand
TCAGCGCCAAGTCCGCCGGTGTACCGTTGATCAGTTGATTGCGGTTTGCCGCGTTCGCCAGCGTTCCGCCGCCAGCCAGATTCGGGAAGACCGTCAGTGCCTGGCATCCGGCAGTCGTACAAGAAGGATTGCCCGTCAACACGAAGTTGGCGCGCGCACGGTTGAAATCGGCCAGGAAGCCATTGTTGACGATGTCAATCTGGTTGTAGTCAATGCTGCGCCACAGATTGTCACCGCGTCCGCCGACATAACGAATTTCGACGGCATTGGCTCCAAATTCGCGCTGAATTCCGAAGTTGTACTCCTGTACTTTCGGCGTCTGGATTTCAGGATCAATCGCGAAGACAGTGCCGAAGAAACCAAATGCAGCCGTGTTGTTTTGCGCGTAAGTGCGGGGAACAACCGGAACGCCAGGAGAAGCAATTGGCGTCAACCCATTTAATCTGGTGTTGAGCGCCGTGTTGCCAGTCACTGGATTAATTGCATTGACACCGGTCGTGCCAAGTCCAGAGTTGCCAGCGGCAGCGTTGTTAAGCGTGGTGATCATCTGATCGTTCAGGAAGCTCTGGCGATAACCGCCGCGCAACACAGTCTTGCCACCTTCACCGAAAACGTATTTGCCGAGCTTGCCCCAGCTATTTGGCGACCACGCCACGCTGATGATCGGGGCGAAGTTGTTCTTGTCAGTCTTGTAGAACTGACTGTCCGAACCGGCGTTGCCGCCGATGTAGTTGTAAGTGCCATTCGGATTGAGAATCGCCTGGACAGGGTCGGTTCCCTTAGGAATCACTGCTTCCAATGCCAAGCCATTGTTCTGCTTCAGACCCGTGTAAAGCTCATAACGCAAGCCAAGATTAAGAGTCAGCGACGGACGCGCTCTCCACTGATCCTGAATGTAAAGCGAATGATTTCCGTAGCGGAAGTCTTGAAGGCGCCGAATCGCCTGGAAACCCGAAGTCTTGTTCGCAACGTTGAATGATTGGCCGCCAGCCCCAACGATGCCACCAAGCAAAGCCAATAATCCGTTCGCCGTGCCTAACTGGGTCGCGGCGATACCACCCTGGAATTGACTGGCCAGCAACGTTGGCGTGTTGACATTCGTTCCCAGCGTGTAGGTTGGGACGATACCGGCATCGTTGTACGCGTCAACTTCCTGGTATTGCAATTGTCCGCCAAAACGAAGGCCGTGTTTGCCAACCGTCAGATCGGCATTGTCCTGGAAATTGAAATAACGTGTGAAACGCCCCTGATCCTGGAAAGTAACTACTGGATTACTGATCAACGGAACATTAATGTAGGCTCCCGGGGTAGGGGTAGTGTTGTCAAACGGCACGTCGCTTTTGAATGACCCGCCGCGAATTTCGTTGCTGAATCGTCCGCCGGGAGTCCAGCGATAGGACAACACCAGCAATCTGTTTTTCGAGGACTGAATGGTCGCGGGGATCGTGGTGAAGCCTTGAGCGCCATCAACGTCCGGGCGCAGGTTGTTCTCTTTGTTGAAATCGTAAATTCCGTTGATGCTATGACGCTCGCTGATGTCGTAATCAAGGCGAGTCGTATAAACGTTGCGGTCGGAGTTCGACGGTTGATTAAAGCTCAGACCGGTCGTATTCAATTGATCGCCGATATCCGTTCGGTTGCCAACCGACGGCAGCGCGGAAAGGATGTTTTGCGCCACCAAAGGATCAATGCCGGTTGGGACATTTGCGCCTGGTGTCAGCAACGAAAAAAGATTAACCGTGCGCGTGACGTTCGCGCTATCGCGGTATGTGAAATTGCCCTGACGCGCTCCCGGCAACAGGATCGTGCGTTCGCGCAGGGAAGACGTGCGAGTTCTCAAACCTTCATAACCGAAGAAGAAAAAGCCTTTGTCCTTGATCAGCGGCGAGCCGCCCTCTCCAAAGCGCGGAATCGGCATCGGGCCGAGAACCTTCCCACCGAAGTTGTTGCGATTCAGAAAAGAGATCGGAATACCGCTGCGATTGCTGAAGAAGTTATTGGAAGCCAGCGCCGAATTGCGATTGAACTCGAATGCCGAGCCGTGGAATTTGCTCTCGCCGCGCGGTGTCACCTGGCGAATCTGCGCGCCGCCATTCTGGTCAGCGCCGGCATTGGAAGTTGTAATGGTGAACTCACCAATGTTGTCTACCGAAGGACGGTTCGGCGAAAAATCTGTCGCGTTTGACCGGATAAAACCGTCCTGCACGTTCAAACCATCACGAGTGATGTTCGTGAACGACGTGCGAAGACCATTGATTGAAGTATTCTGCGCGCCGTTTTGGGAGACGCCGGCTTGCAAGGCAATCAGGTTAAGCGGATTGCGTCCATTGAGCGGCAATTCAATGATCTGTTTGGTGCTGACCGTGTTGCTCAATTCCCCGTTCGTGGCGTTCAGCACGTCAGCGCCCGCCGCAATCGTGACGGAGTCTTCAACGCGCCCAACTTCCAAAGTCGCTGTCAGCGCATATTCGCGTCCGATGTCAATCTTGACGGCGGTCGCGGTGAATGTTTTGAATCCGGTGGCTGTCACCTTTACGGTATAAGTACCGACCTCAAGTTGCGGTACGGTGAAACTGCCATCGCCAGCCGATGTGACAACTCTATCTTTGTTGGTTTTATCATCAGTAATGGTAACGGTAGCGCCTGCTATTACACCGTCAGTGCTGGCGACGGTTCCCACCAATCGCCCCGTGTTGCTCTGCGCAAAGCCCGTGACCAGGCTGACGCAGAGCATAAAGAACAGAGACATCATTTTTTTCATAACCCTCTCCTCTAAGAGAAATTCCTGTAGTCTTTGTGACTAAAAATTGTGGAAAGACAACCAGCCATCGCCAATTCAAACGACCAGGATTACTGATTTCAATCATGTTGAAAAGTTTCTGCAGATGCTACATTGAAAAGTATTACTTTCAACGCAACCATTGTTCCAAGTGACATCCTACCCATGAGCGTTGCAGTTGCTTGACTTAGCAGACTGATCAGCCACTCCTTGTACAAAATTTTGAATCCTGATTTAGATTTTCATATGTCGAAACCCGATCATACAAAAAAACGGCAGAAGCATTTTGCCTCTGCCGTTTCGATCAATTCCAACTGCGCTTTCGGTGTATTACGCCAATGCGATGTCGAACTGTTCCTGATGAATGGTTGGGTCGCTCTTGATGGTGACGATGCCGCCCAGATAAGCCTCGATCTCGATCAGCACGTCACGTTCGGAGCCGCGCAGAGCTTTGACCACTTCGGGGTTGATGCGCAGGATGATTTCGTTGTGGTCCTCCACATCTTTCGAAATACGGCGGGCTTCAGCCAGGATTTCATAACAGATGGTTTGGGCGCTCTTGACCATTCCGCCGCCGCCGCAATACGCGCAGGGCGTACAAAGCGTGCGTTCGAGCGACTGTTTGACCCGTTTGCGCGTTATGGCCACCAAGCCGAAATCGTTGAACTGCAGAATCTTCGATGGCGAGCGGTCGCTGCTAATTTCTTGTTCCAGTGCGGCCATGACCTTCGCCCGATTGCGGCGCTCTTCCATGTCAATGAAATCGAGCACGATGATGCCCCCCAAGTCGCGCAGGCGAATCTGGCGAACGATCTCTTTGGCCGCTTCCAGATTGGTCTTGGTGATGGTGTCTTCCAGCCGGTTCGATTTGCCGACGAACTTGCCGGTGTTGACGTCAATGGCAACCAGGGCCTCAGTCTGGTTGATGACGATGTAACCGCCTGAGCGAAGCCAGACGCGCGGTTTGACGGCTTTGTCAATTTCCGGCTGTACGCCGTAGTTTTCCAGGATGGGCGTATCTTTTGTGTAGAGCTTGACGCGCTGAACCAGCTTCGGTGCGAAGCGATTGACGAAATCAACAATCCGCTCGTACTCGAATTCGTTGTCCACGCGGATGGCCGTAAAATCCGACGATATTTGATCGCGCAGGATGCGCTGCACCAGGTCAAGATCGCGATGGGCAATGGCTGGCGCTTTGGCGCGTTCGGAGCGGCGGCGAATGTCCGTCCAGGTTCGAACCAGGTACTGTATGTCTTCGCGCAACTCTTCCAGCGTGCAGCCATTGGCCGCCGTGCGGACAATGAAGCCGCCGCCCGCTCCTGTCTCGGCGCGCAGTTGCTGCAAGGTGCGGCGCAATCGCTGGCGCTCTTCATCTGTGCCGATCTTGCGGGAAACGCCAATGTGATCCACCGTCGGCATATACACGATGTAGCGTCCGGGCATGGCGACATGCGACGTAATGCGCGCGCCTTTCTGGCCGATGGGTTCCTTGGCAATCTGAACTATGATCTCCTGGCCTTCGCGCAACAGATCGGAGATCACCGGACGTTGAAAGCGCTCCGCGCTGGGGCGAGGCGGTAGCATGTGCGCTGGGGAGGGCGTAGCCTTTGGCGATGGCGCGATCTTTGGCGACGGGGCATCCAGTGGCTCTTCGTCCTCGGCCTGCTCGTCACCGTCTTCTTCGTCAGTGGTCACGTCATTTACCGCTCCGCGTGGGCGGACAGTGCGACTGCGCCCGCGACCGCCGCGCCGCGTGGCCATTTCGCCGCGCCGTGATCGCTGACGAACCTTCGCTGTAGAATCTTTCAATTCTTTGGGCGCTTTCTCTTCCGCAGGCTCTGCCTCTGATTCCTGTTCGTTTGCCTCCCGCTCTTGCGCGTCACCAGCCTCAATCGCCGCGGCAAATTCGATGGCGGGCGGATTGAGATGAAGAACTTCCACATCGTCGCCGACCTCAACAACATGATGCGTCAGTCCATATTCGTCGTGAAGCCCGGCAAGAGGCTCTTTATCCAGCTCCGGCCAAACGGCATTCCGTTTTTCCGGCGTCTCTCCGGCCAACGATGTTGTTTGCCAATCCACCAGCAGTTCGGTGGCGGCATGATATTTGGATTCATCCGCAATCGCAGGTGTCAGATCATCTTCCGTCGAATCCGCTGTTGGCGATGCGGCAGCTTCCCCCGCATCTATCGCGTCCATTTGGCCATCCTGACCAGCTTCCGCCGAAGCTGTTTCCTGCTGCTCTGCCGGGTCCTCATTATCGCTAATACGCTCAAAACCGGATTCGTGGCTCAGCGCGTGTTGCAGCGAACCGACGTGGACTTCCGGGGTGGGTTCAAGTTCAAGCAGCGCGGTGCGGCGTTCATCTTCATGAATCCAGCCGGAGATGCGTTCCTGCATCATCGCGTCTTTGAGCATGTCGCCTGCATATTCCATATCGTCGTCGGTCACGCGCTCCAGCGGTTCGTGATGCACCAGCACAGTGCCATCTACGGCTTCTCCATCTTCAGCGGCCGGTCTTGCTTGCTCGACCGGCTCATCGCCGCCGCGTCCGCGTGCACGTCCGCGCCCACGGCCACGACCACGACCACGGCTAGTGGACGGCTCCTCCGCATCCACTGCATTCACTACATCTGGCGCAATTTCAGCTTCTTCAACGGATGTAACTTCTTCTTCAGCTTGAGCGGGTGCTTCGGGTTCGACGCGCAATCGGCGCTGACGGCGCTGGCGCGGGCTGCGTCCGCTCTCTTTCGCGTCGGCCGCCGGTTCTTCTTCCGCGTCGGCCTTTTCAGTGGCAAATCTGGAAAGCAATGGCAACCTGACTGACGGAGCCCGCATTGGCTCATCATCCGTCGCAGGCTCAATTACCGGCTCTGCGCCAATCTCTTCGATGTGGCTCAGGGCCGCGACGCGCAAATCCATCTCTGGCTCTTCTTCAGCATCAGATTCGACGGATTGAGGACGAACCGTATCGCGGCGCGGGCGCTCAATCTTTGGGCGTATGATCTCTTGCGGCCGTGGAGCTTCTTTACGCACGTCCTCTTCGTCTTCATCTATCTCTTCATCAAAGAAATCCGAAACATAGAGGAAGGAATCGCGCTCCAGTCCGATGTCAACGAAGGCCGACTGCATGCCTGGAAGCACTTTCATCACGCGGCCTTTGTAAATGTTGCCAACGATGCCCTGATTTTCATCGCCGCGCTCAACATAAAACTCTGTCACGACATCGTCTTCGATTATCGCGATCTTCTTTTCGCGTCCATTGACGCTGACTATCATTTCTTTTGACATTCAAAAATCTCCTGTCTAGCTTTTCACTAAAGTGGAAGTTTCGAGTCAGATAAGGTCAGTGCCGCGTGTGATGGCGAGCAGATAATTTATTCAGCCGCCACCATTCTTCGGCACCTTACCCTATACCGGCACGGAAACTATCACTTCGATATTTGCAGCCTTTCGATCCGCGAGCGAATACACCTTTACTTACACCTGACCCTCAAGGCCGAAGCATAAGTCTCGGTGAGCCGAATTGCTGTTGTCGCCGCGCGCAAGTCCCGTAAGGGTGCGCCGCTGACGCGACGTTGAATTGTGTGCATTGGTAAAACCTTTTGCGTGCGGTGTGGTAGCCGGTCGCAATCAACCAACCACCAACCACTAATTGACAAACCTGCGCAATCGCACGCTGATCGCCAGTCCCAGCCCGAACAGCGTGGCAATGACTGACGTTCCACCATAACTCATCAGCGGGAGTGGAATGCCCATAATCGGCAGTAGTCTTACAACCATCCCGACGTTGACCGCAACGTGATAGAGCAGCAAAGCTGCAAACCCACCGACCAGCAGCAGCCCTACCCGTTCGCGCGAAACGCGCGCAATTTGAATCAGCCGCGTGATAATCAGCAGATAGATGGTCAAAGCAACGAGGCCGCCGACAAACCCCGTCTCCTCACTGGCGACGGCAAAAATAAAATCGTTGTGAACTTCAGGTATAAAGCCGCCTTTCGCTTGGGTGCTTTGGTTAATGCCCTTCCCGAAGATGCCGCCCGAACCGACGGCGATTTCTGCTTGTTCGTTCTGATAGCGTTTCCCCTTCTCAGCCAGTTCCGGCCAGTAAACTGCCCGGATGCGTTCGCACTTGTAGCCTGGGCACGTTTTGGCGTATGGCACAACCAGCACCAGGGCCAGTGCTGCGGTGCCTAACACAACAGCCAACCAAGTCCAACGAACTCCTGCCAGAAAGAGCATCCCGGCAAAAAACGAGGTATAGCTGAGCGCGCTACCCGTATCGTGCTGCGCGAAAACCAGCGCGACGGGGACAGCCCAGATTCCCCCTGCCATGACCAACGCCCGCAAATCAAGCGGACGTTTTTTGACACCCGCCAGGTAATACGCCAGAAAGAGGATGGTGAAAATCTTAGCTGGCTCCGATGGTTGAAACTGCACTCCGTGACCAAAATCCAGCCAACTCCGATTGCCGTTTACCTCTTTGCCGAACGGCGTCATCACCAAAGCAAGCAGCAGGATTCCAACTCCATACAGATACGGAGCGACGTTGACGATCCTGCGGTAATCAAACATCGTTACCACAAACATCATCGTCAGCCCAATACCAATTCCGACAAGCTGGCGCTTCCACAATCCTGGGGCAGGCTCGGCGCTTGAAATTTCAAGCACGCCGAACGCTGCGATCAGCAGCGCCATCAGCAACAGCGGCCAGTCAAAATCGGTTAGGTATCTGCGGTTAATGCCGAACATAAAGATTGCGGATTGCGGATTGCGGATTGCGGAATCGGTTATTATCGATTCACCCTCCACAAAGGCAATCACTGTTTCTTCACTTCTTCCGCCTTTGTCTCGTCGGCCTTTGTTTTATTAACTAGGTCGCGCGTGCGGCGGTAGTAATCTTCGTAAATCTCTTTTGCGCGCGGGGCGGATTGCTTGCCGCCGAAACCAGCATTCTCGGTCAAAACGACTGAGCAGATTTCCGGCTTTTCGCGCGGCGCGAAACTGATAAACCAGGCGTGGTCTTTATTCTTCGATCCAGCTTTGTCTTTCGATGCAACTTGAGCCGTCCCGGTCTTGCCGCACACGTCGAAGCCTTCAACGCGTGCGCCGCCAGCCGTCCCTGCGCCGTCGTGAACCGCGCCCCACATGCCCTTCTTGACGATCTCATGAATCTCGGCGTTCATCGGCACGATGAATCTGGCCCTGTCTTCGTATTTAAGCTCCGGTTGTTGATGGCCTTCGCGATCCACGCCTGCCACGGCGCGCAGGAACAGGTGCGGCGTATTCATAAAACCGCCGTTTGCCAATCCGCCAACGTAACGCAGCAGTTGAATCGGAGTCGAAGCGTTCATTCCCTGGCCAAAAGCTGAAGCCGCCATATCGTAATCTTTCCAACGGGCTTCCTTCTGTACCAATTCCTCATCCTTGTCCGTCCATTCCACTTCCTTAACTCCCACGCCCTCTCTATCTGCTTTCCGCCGTTTCAGTTCGGCACGAACAATCGTTTCTTTGGTGGCGCGTGTTGGCGGCGTCCCCGGCCGTTCGTGCGGCAAATCAATTCCGGTGCGATGCCCAAACTTGAAGTTCTCTACCCACCTTTCAAATTTGTCAGGCCCCATCTTCAGCCCCAGACGATAAAAGTATCCGTCGCAGGAATGCAGAATCGCGCGATTGATCTCTGGCATGCCATCGTGCGACATCGAGTGCATGACGCGGTCGCCAAGCTGAATGTCACCGTCCTGAATTCGCGAATTGGTCGGTGTGATCACGCCTTCGTTGAGCGCGGCGACAGTCGTTAGCAGCTTCCAGGTAGATCCCGGCGGGAAAGTGCCCTGAATGACGCGGTTGAACAGCGGTTTGTCAGGGTCTTCGTACAGATCGCGAATCTCTTCTTTGCCCTGGTCGGTTTTGGCGCGAAGCGAGAAGACATTGGGATCAAAGGAAGGGCGGCTGACCATCGCCAGAATCTCGCCGTTGTTCGGGTCCATCACGACAATCGCGCCGCGCTTGGCAGGCATTGTTTCAGTCTGTAATTCGGCAACCTTTTGAATGTCCAGATCGAGAGTACTGTAGAAATCGCGTCCGGCAATGGGTTCGGCGCGATCAATTTCGCGTTGAATGCGCCCCCGGCTGTCAACCACGACCCGACGCTCGCCGTCTTTTCCCGCCAGAATATCGTTGTGGGTTCGTTCTATCCCCGCCTGTCCAATAATGTCGCCCAATTTGTAGCCCTTCTCTCTGCTGAAGGACGATTTCGGGTCGTTCAACTCCTTCCTGCCTACTTCGCCGACGTAACCGAGCACATGCGCGGCTATCATATTCAATGGGTATTGACGGCGCGGAGCCTCTTCATAGCGAATCATCGGATATTCAAACTGATGTGCTCTGACCCAGGCGATGTCCGCCGCAGTCACCACTTCTTTAACCACAATGAACTCGTACTTGGCCTCGTACCTGGCGGCCTCGAAACGCTTGTTCAACCAGTCCTGGTCAATATTCAGATTCTTGACCAACAAATCGGCAATCTGCGGAAAATCGCGCTCTTTAACATCCCTGCGGCTCAAAACGATGTTGTAGGAAGACTGGCTGGTCACCAGTATGCGTCCTTTACGGTCGAAGATCGTGCCCCGCCGCGCAGGGATTGGAAGAACGCGAGTGCGGTTTTGTTCGGCGCGCTCGGCGTACACCGCGCTATTCATGACCTGCAAAAACCACAACCGGCCCACAATCAACACAAAGATGATTATCGCCAGATAGCGAATGATCTCCAGCCGCATTCCGGCTTGGCGCAAGTCTTCAGCAGGATCGAAACCGGGTTCTCTGGCAGACTTCATAACAAGCACCCTTCTGATTGCGGATTGCGGATTTTCCAGTTGATCCTTTGCTTGACACGTTGATGGCAATCCTCTTCGAATCCACAATCATCAATCATCAAAACCTCGCTTTGATTCGACGAGCTTCGCCACGGCGTACGCGCGCGGCGGAATCTTTGTTGAAAAGGCGATCCAGCAAGATGTAAAGCAGGGCCGAAGTAATCAGGTTGGTGACAAGTCCGAAGATGATGGCACCGGCAAGGCCTTCCCCACCAGCCAAAACAGGGAGTTTGAGCAGCTTGTAAAATGTGTACCGAGTCAGTGTATTGACTGCGCTGGCGCTGGCCACGGTTGCAAATCTTACCAGCATATTGTCAGCCACAATGACTGAGACAATCCTGTCAGCGACAAAAGCCGCCAGCACATAAGCAAACCCGCTGACGCCCATCGCCTGCGCTCTCGAAAAAGCATCGTACGCCACGCCAGCGGCCACAGCCGTCAGCAGTGCGCGAGCTGGGTTTCGCTGCAAACAGACATACACGACGACAAGCAACAGCCAGTCAATATGCCCTAGCCATCGCCCCAGTGTCCCCGGGAAGAGATGGACTAGCGTGGTTTGAGCAAAAATGGCGACGAGCAAGCATGCTGCAATCTTGACCGTCGTAGCACGAGATTCTTTCTCCAACGATACTTTTCCGTGAATTCAAACTCTTTGTTTTCAACTTCGAATCGCAGCGCCAGCGGATATTCACATTTCGCCTTTCCGGTTTTGGGTGCCGCCTAACGCTACTCTCGATCACGCCCGATCTCATTCAACTTTATCGCTTCTTGCGATCAGACGTTTTACCCTGTATTTCCTTTTCTTCTCTGCTCACCTCATCAATCGCCCCGCGAATCTTCTCCAACGGAATTTGGAGGACTTTGACGACCTCCAAATTACCCAAGTGGGCCGCCGGTTCGATGTCCACTAATTGTGGCGCGTGCAGCGTGCCGTTGCTTTTGATGCGGCCGATTAACAATCCTGGAGGATAAAGCCCATCCTGGCCGGAGGTGACCACCTGCTCGCCATTTTCTAGCTTCTCCGGCGGCGCGATGAAGCGCATCTCGCACAATGACTGGCTCTTGCCTTCAATAATGCCGAGCCAGCGACTAGCGGCTGCCTGTCCAATAACCGCCGCCCCCGCGCCATGCCTTTCGTCGGTTACGAGCAGCACTACGGAAGCCAGTGGCGTCGCCAGAATCACGCGCCCAACAACCCCTTCCGCCGTTACAACCGGCTGATCTTTACTGATGCCGGACAGCAGGCCATGATCAATGGTTACCGTGTTGAACCATTGATTGGCATCCCGCCCAACGACGCGGGCAACGACGCCCGGATAAGCGCTCGCAGCCTGTCCATTTTTCAAAGTGTTAAGTTGGTCAAAGAGCGTGGCCTTTTCACGCAATTCCACCATCTGCATTTCAAGCTCTGCGCGTTCGGCCTTCAAGCGCTCGTTCTCGCTACCGGAGTCGCGCAACCGGAAATAACCTTTCCAGACGCCGCTGACCAGACCCACAGTGCGTGTGGCCAACCACTGGAAGGGCATCATCCCGCTGGCCGTCACAAGTTGCAAATATCGTAAGCCCGGCTGGTTCGGAACCTGATTGAAAGAAATCACCAACAAATGCGCCACCAGCGACGCTGCGAATAGCCACGTAGGATTCTTTTTGGCCTTGTCTTTCGCTCTGTCAGTTAGAGACATTTGCAGTGGTTTGGTGGTAAATGGCTGATGGTCAGTGGCAATAACCAACTACTAACCAGCAACTACATTTTATGATGGCAAAGTTGCGCCGTCCCAACGCACGCGACGCAGCAGATCGAAATCCGAGAGCATCGCGCCCGCGCCTAGCACAACCGACGAGAGCGGGTCTTCCGCCATCGAAACCGGCAGTCCCGTTTCCTGCATCAAACGCACATCCAGTTTTTTAAGCAATGCGCCACCGCCGGTCATGACAATTCCCCGATCCACAATGTCAGCAGACAGCTCTGGCGGAGTTCGTTCAAGCGCCACGCGCACCGCGTTGACAATCGTCGCCACCGAATCAGATAAGGCCTCGCGAATCTCTTCGTCCGACACCGAGATGGTCTTCGGGATGCCCTCTATCAGGTTGCGGCCTTTAATTTCCATGGTTCTCGGCTCATCCAGTGGTGCGCCAGACCCGATTTCCATTTTGATAGCTTCAGCAGTGCGCTCGCCAATTAGCAGATTATATTTTCGCTTGATGTATTGAATGATGGATTCGTCCATCTCGTTGCCCGCCACGCGCACTGACTTCGAATAGACGATGCCCGACAGTGAAATAACAGCAATATCCGTCGTGCCGCCGCCGATATCCACGATCATATTGCCGTGCGGTTCAGTGATCGGCAGCCCTGAGCCAATGGCCGCTGCCATCGCCTCTTCGACCAGATAAACCTCAGACGCTTTGGCACGATAGGCGCTGTCTTCGACCGCGCGGCGCTCGACCTGCGTGATCTCCGACGGAATGCCGATGACAATGCGCGGGCTGACCCACGTTTTGCCGCCATGGGCCTGTTGAATGAAGTATTGAAGCATTTTTTCGGTTACTTCAAAGTCGGCGATCACGCCGTCCTTCATTGGGCGGATGGCAACAATATTGCCGGGTGTGCGGCCTAGCATCTCTTTGGCTCTGTTGCCAACAGCTTCAACTTTGTGGGTAACCTTGTTGATGGCAACTATGGAAGGTTCGGAAACGACAATCCCCCGGCCTCGAGCAAAGACCAGCGTGTTCGCCGTTCCCAAATCAATCGCCAGATCGCTGGAAAAAAGACTAAAAATCGAACGTAGATTCATTGAAAGTGAAGTGACAACCTTTCCGAAATTCGGATCTGTGACATTACAAACAATCGCATGATCAATCTCAATCCAAACCATTTGCTCGCTATAGCTATTGATTTCACAGAAGTGAGTTAGCCTGACAAGCTTAGATCAAGTTGTTTCCTGTGCGGCGTTCAGCATATAGCAAAAAGTCACGTAAATGAAGCAGTCAGAAACAAATCACGCCGAAAAGCATATTTGTGATCGGCTTTTCTCAAATGTTTATTACGGGAGCGTTTCAGAGCGCGATATACGGCATTCGGCGTTGGTGCGTGTGCAGCTATCGGTGGTAAGAGGGAAACTCCGCCATCTTGCCAAAAGTACTTGGCAGGCAGCGGAGTTTATAGTTGATTAAGGCGGACGGCTTACTTAGATGAAAGAAAGAACCTCGCGCTACGGCCGCCAATGCTTACAAGCAGGCTAAGAAATGCTGTTATCGGCACTCGTCAGCTTGGTATTGATCTTGGAGAAGATCGAGCTAATGCTCTGTCCCATCGTTGTCAGCACAAACACCGCCGCCGCCCCGATCAGCACCAATAACAATGAATATTCCACAATGTCCTGCCCCTGTTCGTCATTGACAAAGTTCTTCACAAAATTCTTGATCATTGCATTACCTCCGAAATGATTTGCCAGATTGGCAATCAGGTTAAAGATTTTGATTGTTCTTGCTGCCGGTCAGATGCGAACCTGTTCGGCAACTCGATTTGCAAGAGTGTCTCTTCCATCTGTCTGTGGGGCCATCACCGCTCGGCCTCTCGATAAGCGGCAACGTACCATGTTGATGTAGTGGAAGACCAATCGGTTGTCGGGGGAGGCACAACTACTCTCTCGGTTTAATATTGAGGGCTGAATAGTTGCCATTTCCATTCCACGGAAACAGCAGCCGATTTTTCTGAGAGCGAGTTAGAGTTTGCGATGAACAGTGAGGCGATAACCGAACAGCGCAGTGACCTAATAGCACAGCCCGCAAAAAAAATTCAAGTTCAAACTTTTTGGACTTGTGGTTACAACCTTTCTTCCCGCACCACGAATAATGTTGGGATGTTGACTTAAGTCAAATCTACTTCGCGCCGTATGTTGCTAACAACTAGGTCAGAAATCGCGCTGGTAGAGGGCGTCATCAGATGAAATCTCCAAAACTTTTGGCAAACCGTTTCGGCAAATGCCCATGGTTGATGGTATCTTTTTGATTCGTTTAGGCGACCCATTCACCTGACTCGTTCCGTTCACGGCAATTCTATTTTCGATGCGCAATCAAGATAAAGCAGACATCACCACGCCGCTGCGCTACCAGTATCTGGAGATCAAGCGCCGCTATCCGGGCATGATCCTGATGTTCCAGATCGGCGACTTTTATGAAGCCTTCGACGAAGACGCTCACGTCGTGGCGCGCGAATTGGGCGTTGCCCTGACGCGTAAGTGGTTCGGCAAAGGCCAGGCGCACCCGCTCGCCGGCGTACCCGTCCGCTCCATCGAAACGCATCTGGCAAAGCTAATTCATCGTGGCTACAAGGTCGCCATATGCGAGCAAATGACGCCGCCCGGCAAAGGCTTGGTTGAGCGCGAAGTCACGCGCATCGTCACGCCCGGGACGGTGATCGAACCCGGCTTGCTGGAGGCGCGCGCTAACAATTATCTGGCCGCATTGATCGTCACTGAACGCACTGCCGGTTTCGCATACGCCGATATCACAACCGGCGAATTCGCCGTCACCGAAGTTGACGTTGAGCAGGCTCTTACTGAACTTGAACGCATCGCCCCTGCCGAACTACTGCTGCCTGAAAGTACCAAATCGCCCTTTATAGAAGGTATGAGTGAAATCCGCGCCGTCACGGCGATTGATGATGAACTAATCGAGATAAAACTTGCCCGCCGCGCATTGCTAGATCACTTCGGTGTCAAAACGCTCGCGGCCTTTGGCTGCGAAGATAAGCCGCTAGCTGCGCAAGCTGCCAGTGCCATCATCATTTACTTGCGCGACACACAAGCTGATGCACTGGCTAACTTGAACCGGTTGCAAACATACGCCACGCAGAATTTCATGCAGTTTGATCCCCAGACGGTGCGAAATCTGGAAATTTTTCAAAGCTGGGATTTCACCGGTGGAGCGCCTACGGGTTCGTTGGTGTCCACAATTGACCTGACATCCACGCCGATGGGCGCGCGCAAGCTCAGACGTTGGCTGCGGCAACCGCTGCTGGATTTGACTGAACTGCGCGCCAGACAGGAGGCGATTGATTGGTTCTTTCACCGCGCGGCCGTCCGCGAAAAGTTACGCGTGGTGCTTGATGAAGTACTCGACATTGAACGGCTGCTGGGCCGCATTCGCCGCCGCCTTGCCGTGCCTGCTGAAATCGTAGCGCTGGCGCAAAGTCTGCGCCTGATGCCACAGATTCGCACGCTGCTCGAAAAAGCTAAAGCCCCGAAAGACTTCATCGCCGCGCTTAAAGGCTGTGAAGAGATTGTGGATTTTGTTGCCCGCGCCATCACCGACCGGCCGCCGTCTGATTTTGAGCGCGGCAATATCATTCGCGCGGGCTTCTCAAACGAACTCGACGAACTGCGTGCGGTACTGACGGGCGGCAAGGATTTTCTGGCCAAGCTGGAAACGCGCGAGCGAGCGCGCACCGGCATCAAATCGCTGAAGGTCGGTTACAACAAAGTTTTCGGCTATTACATTGAAGTCACCAAACCCAATCTAAAACTGGTTCCGAACGATTACATCCGCAAACAGACGATTGCCAACGCCGAACGCTACTTTACGCTGGAACTGAAAGAGCACGAATCACTGATCGCCAACGCCAAAGAGCGCATTCTGGAACTCGAAATCAATCTTTACCGCCAGACCTGCGACGAAATCAGCAGCCACTGCGAACACATCAACCATGTCGCTTCGACCATTGCGCACATTGATCTGTGCGCGGCGTTGGCTGAATGTGCCGTGCGCTTCGGCTACGTCAAACCGGAACTCAGCGACCGCGATGAAATCATCATCGTCAAAGGCCGTCATCCGATGATCGAACAGCGACTACCCGATTTCACTAATGAAACCGGCCGCAGCTTCGTGCCGAACGGCACTCACCTGTCGAATCGCGCCAATTCTGCTTGCCAGATTATGTTGATGACAGCGCCGAATATGGCTGGCAAATCGGTCTACCTGCGGCAGGTCGCACTGATTTCATTGATGGCGCAGATTGGCAGCTTCGTTCCGGCGGAATCGGCACGGTTGGGACTCGTGGATCGTATCTTCACCCGCGTTGGCTTGCACGATTACACGCTGCGTGGTCATTCCAGCTTCATGGTCGAGATGATTGAAACCGCCCACATCCTGAACCACACCACGGCGCGCAGCCTGATTCTGCTGGATGAAGTCGGGCGCGGGACTTCGACGGCGGATGGATTGTCCATCGCGCGCTCGGTCATCGAATACCTGCACAACAATCCACGCGTTGCAGCCAAGACGCTATTCGCCACGCATTACCACGAACTGACCGATGTTGAAGAATATCTGCCGCGCGCGCACAATTTCCATATGGCCGTGCGCGAATGCGGTAATGAAGTCGAATACCTGCATCAGGTGGTGCCGGGCCGCGCCGAAAAGAGCTTTGGCATTTACGTCGCGCAAGTGGCGGGATTGCCGAAACCCGTTATTCATCGCGCGCGGCAATTACTGGATGAACACGACGCCGCGAACAATAATCAGGACCGCCAGCGCAATGCACACCACGGGCTGGCGGTCAACGATTCGCGCTTCTCTACTCTGCTCGAATCGCTTGCCCGACTGGACATCAATCAAATCAGTCCGGTCGAAGCCTTGACGAAGCTTTACGAACTGCAAAAACAGATCGCCGAGGTCAAATGAATTGCCAGCGTCTGGATCAGCGGTAGCTAGTGGATGGCTTTTACGCTGATTGATTGAGGCGCCTTCCTGTTCCAACGGCAGCTAATTCGGCAACCACCAATAATAAAGGCGAGACTGACAATGCAATCTCGCCTTTATTATTTAAGTTTTGGAGCAAACAGCCGGATTGTTACTCCAGTTCGCTGATGCTTTCGACCATCATCTTGCCGTCGTGAATCATGCCGGTGACTTTGAATTGCGCACCTTTTTCCTTGGTACTCTTTTTAAGCGCGTCCTTGGCCAGGGTTGCGCCTTTTTCATCAAACTCTGTGTACTTGCCATCAGAGTAAACGCCAAACCCGCTGTTGGCGCAACGTTCGCTCAGCGAGCAGCCTTTTGAATGTGCGCCTGCCGCAGCTTGCGGATCGTCTTTTTTGGCGACGCCAGCCGAGCAGGCTTTGTCAACAATGTTTCCGGTTAGGGTGACTTTTTTGTCATCCGCAAAGCCGAGCGATGCGAGGCTCAGAACAACAACGAGAGACAGGAAATACAAGTAAAGCTTTCTGTTCATTTTCGAAATCCTTTCTAGTAGGGGAGGGTGCTTGAAGTTAAGCTAGCTATCAAATCCTGTTGGGTATTGAGCGGCTAGCCGGGGTTATAATTTCAGCGTAACTGCGAAACTAATTACAATGCTCTGGGACTGCGATATTGCTCGTAGCGGCGAGTCGGTTCGTATTTGCTGACACAGACTGCCGAATCTTTCCTGGGCGGTCCTTCAAGCCGGATAATTTCAATCGCCTCGTGATAAACCCGCTCAAGATTTTCGGGTTGAAAACCATTCAGCCGACAAGCGCGAACATGAGCGCGTACCATCTGTTCGACAGCTTGTTTTCCAATTTCGTCCAATTCATCGAGCGCACGGAGGGAATGAGCAGACAGTTTCATAACAGATAACCAGTCCTTTCAATGAGATTTGGAAGTTCGATTTTCCTATGTTGTTTTAAACCGGTGGTTGGAACGGCGCGGAGTGTAACATAATTTTTCAGGCTGTCTACAAAATTTTTAGCTTTCGCTAAGAGACTGAAGTGCGCCAAAGGTATATGGTTATTGCTTATGCGCAAAGGCCGTGATTAGAATACCGGCTCCCGACGAATGAGACGCTCCTATCATCATTAAGACACATCAGGCACATCGGGAAAACATAGGCCCGATGTAAAAAGACCTCTATGAGAATTGCCGCGTCCACGTATCTCAACTCTGCTCCGTTGGTTTATAGCTTTGTACAAGGCTCTCTACAAAATCGGTATTTCTTTCTCGGTGATGCCGCGCCTTCGCGTTGCGCCGTGATGTTAGCCGCTGGTCAATGCGAAATCGCGTTGATTCCAATTATCGAATATCAGCGAATTCCAGGTTTGCGGATCATCCCGGATATTGCTGTCGCGTCAAAGAGACAAGTTCGCAGTGTGTTGCTAGCCGCGCGGTGCCCGCTCAAAGACGTCCGCCGCGTAACCCTTGACCCTTCATCGCGCACGTCCCAGGCTTTAGTCAGAATCCTTCTTGCCCGCCATTACAACGTACATCCAGTCTTTACCCAGCGTGCGCCGGATGCAAAAGTCGAATTGCTTGAAGCCGGGGACGCCGCGTTAATTATTGGCGATCCGGCAATGCGACTGGTGGCATCTGCGAGGCGGTGTGGAGAACAGCACGGCGTGCAAATTTATGATTTGGCCGAAGAATGGCAAACGATGACTGGCTTGCCGTTCGTCTTTGCTGTTTGGGCGGTGCGCGAAAGTGTCTGCGAACAAGAGCAGATGGTTGCGCGCGATTTCCTGGCAGCGAAACAGGAAGGATTGGGGATGCTGGAAGAGATTGCCGCGCAGTACGCTGTTGAACTGGAATTGCGGCAGGATGACCTGCTCGGTTATTTGCAGAATAACGTGAATTACGATCTGGACAAGGAAAACATTGCCGGGATGCAATGTTACTTTGATCAGGCGAAAGAGCTTGGGTTAATTCCCGAAACGCAAAGCCTGAAATTTATTCGCCGAGAAAGTTTTACCGGGGTGGATGCAACGTAAGTTACAGGCATTGCCTTGATTCTTTCGTTACTAAAGTTGCCTCAAATAACCGAACTATAAAAACACATATGATTACTGCTCTGGCTGGCGGTGTAGGCGCGTCGAAGTTTCTGGAAGGATTAAGCAGGGTAATGCCGCCTGAAGATATTTCAGTCGTCGTTAATACGGGCGATGATCTGGAATTTTTCGGGCTTTACATTGCCCCCGATCTGGACATTGTGACTTATACACTTGCAGGACTGGTTAATCCCGTGACCGGATGGGGGTTGACTGGCGATACCTTTAACTGTCTAGATTTGTTGTTGCGGTACACTGAAAGCGAGCGTTGGTTCAACCTGGGCGACCGCGATTTGGCGACGCATATCTTTCGCACGCAGATGTTGCGCAGCGGACACACGCTTACCAGCGTCGCGGAACGTGTGCGAATAACATTCGGCGTTAAATCGCGCATCCTGCCGATGACCGACACGCACACGCCGACAACCGTGCTGACCGCCGAAGGCGAGATGCATTTTCAGGAATACCTGGTGAAGAACCGGGCCTTGCCCAAAGTTACCGGTCTGCGGTTTGAAAACATCGAATCCGCGCTCCCCGCGCCCGGCATCGCCGAAGCGATTCTGGAATCCGAAGCCGTCATTATCTGCCCCAGCAATCCGCTCATCAGCATCGGCCCTATCCTGGCGGTTCCCGGTCTGCGCGATCTGCTGAAGCAGACAAAAGCAAAGGTCGCTGTTATTAGCTCGATTGTTGGCGGCG
>JBDSAM010000191.1:0-5357 GCA_039922135.1 Blastocatellia bacterium | reverse complement strand
CCTGTGACAGCGTCAGCCCGGCTGGCAATGTGCTCGCAGTCGAGAAAGTCGTCGTGCCGATGCCGCCTGCTTGCGTAAAGGTTTGGCTAAAAGCCGCGCCAGCCGTGCCCGTGTTGATCGTGGGGTTGGTCACCGTGATCGTCTGACAATTGATCGTCACCATGAAGGTGCAGGTGCTGCTGCAGCCATCCTTCATGACGGTTAAGGTCAGGGTATAGGAACCGGGGGCACCAGCAATTACATTTACTGTTGGGTTGGTCGTCGGGCCGGAAAATGTGCCATTGCCCGAAATTATCCAGTTAAAGCTGGAGCCTAGCAGAGTGCTGGAGCCATTGTAGGTATTGGTCGTCCCGGTGGTGACCGAATTAGCTCCTGAGATCATGCAGGTCGGCGTGGATTTGACCATCACCGTTGCGCTTCCGCTATTGGAGATCGGGCAGCCGTTTACATCCTGGCTCCCGGCTGCCACCATATAAGTCGTCGCCATTGTTGGGCTGACTGTGAAGTTAAAGATGGGGCCGTCGCCCGTCTGCGTCCCGCCGCCATTGGTCAATATCATGGTGTAAGGTGCCATTCCATTGCTGACTGTCACTGTCACCGTGGCTGGCTGACCCGCGCAGATCGCCCCTTCTCCGGTGCCGCCACTGACTGTCCCGGTGATCGGCATACATGGAATCATGATCACGGTCGAGACGGTCTGCCCATCCACGGTCGCAGAGACCGTGTCGTTACCAGGCGTTTCGCCTGTGTATGTCGCTTTAGCCACGCCGTTCTCAGTCCCGTCAGTGATGGGCACCACCGTGCCCCGCCCAGCAGAGGCGAAAGTGACCTGGGTACGATCCGGTACAAAGCAAGGCATCGGCAGCAGCGCGGTGTCCACGCCGTCGGAGTTGATAGTCAACTTGGCGGTCAGCATCGAGTCGCCGCCCACCGGCACCGATGTCGGCATAGCCGTCAGCGTTAGCGTTAGCCAGGGGTTGGCATCCAGGTTGGCGGCGCCAGTGCCGTTGAGTCCGTTGGGCGCAACGCCGCAGCCCGCGCCGCCCACGCCAGGCCCGTAGTTGCAGCCCCACCAGTTGTTCTCCACGTCAATCGTCTCGGTGCCGTTGTAGGTTGCGCCGACGCGGTTGCCGACGATCCGGTTGTAGTTGGCGTGATTTGTCGAAATTGTCCCGGCGAACTGGGTGTTGCTGAATAAGATGCCCTCACCGTTGTTGGTGAACCCATTGCCGCTGATCAGGTTCTGTTTGATCTTGGTGTTCTGCGCCCCGCTGTCAGCGGCCATATTGCCGAAGCTGGTTAGGGCAATGCCGCTGCGGCCATTAGCGTTGAACGTGTTATTGATGAGCGTCGAATCCTTAGGGCCGCCCTGGTAGCCGTCAAATACGTTATCGTTGATGGTGTTGTTACTGAAAGTGACGCTCAGGAACGAGCGGCTGCCGCTGTTGATGCCGGTGGTATTGCTGAAGATCGAGTTGTTATCGAAGAGCGGCGACCGATTAGCGCTTGGCCGGATGTTGCGGTTGCCATCTACTAAAAAGCCCGTTCCCGCCCCCGCCATCGCGCCGTTGAAGACGCAGTTTACGGTGAAGTAGAACCCATCGAATATATCAGTATCGAGTTGGAACAGCCCTCCGCTGCCCGTCTTGCTCGCCCCATCAATTGCATTGCGCGAGACAGTGATGTCCGTGCCGGGATCGCTGAGGAAAACGGCGTTGAAGGTGAAGCCGGTGAAGCGGTTATTGATGATTTGCAGGTTGTTGAGCGGCCCCGACGTGGATTCGATCTGACGAGTGCCGCCGGAGAAGTTAAAGCCGTTAATGATAGCTCCGGCTGAGCCGGTTTGGAGTTCGAGCGTTCTGACCGCCGGGTTGAGGGGCACGATGATCGTCTCGTCCTCCACGCTCCCGCAAGCGAACACGCCCGCATTCGCGCCTAGCAACATCACGCTCTTGTTAAGTATCAGGTTCTCAGTGTACGTGCCCACCGCGACGATGATCGTGTCGCCGGAGGCCGCCGTCGTCACTGCCTTGCCGATGGTCTGGAAGGCGCAGTTGGGAGGCGGATTGTCGTCGGGGCTGGCGTTAGTATTGCCGTTGCACATCGTATCGCTGCCGTCGGTGCGGACGTAAAACGTCGAGGCGGCTTTGGCCGGGCGGAACAGCTTGACTCCAGGCCCAGCCAGCCAGGTACCCGAGCAGACCAGAGTAACAATCAGGAGCAGATGCCATATGGTGATCAGCCTGAGCATTGACCGGGTGAACGGCTTTAACGCATGCAGTAGAGAGTAATAGTTGCGCGTGTGTGTAGTTCGCATTGAAAGATCTCCTAATAGCGCTCAGACATTGCCGTAGCCAATGTTCGCCATGGCTGGGTCTGGCTTGCCGTCCGGATGGCGCTCAGGTTTTTATCGGGTATCGCGTTGTGGAATATGCCCGCGCCTTTCTCGAGGAGATTTGCCAGTGAGGTGAAACGCGCGAGCAACCGCACGGTAGATGATGGTTCCAGATGTGTCAACGAATACTGTCAACCTTCTGCGTTTCAATCAGGCTTTGGCTGATTACTTGGATGAAGTCGAGTCTGCGTAATTCCTGAAGAACCAAAATTGACGCCGTGCGCGGCGCTCCTCTACAATCCACGCGCTTTCCCGATTGCTCCCCCGAATCTAAATTTTGTGAGGCGAAAAGATTAAAGATTATGGAAACGGCTTCTCTGTCCACTGCTTCGGCTTCCGCTGCCGCGTCTCTTGGCATCTTGCCCTCTGAAAGGCGAGGGACGGGTTCGCTGGCTGATAGCCCGCTGCTCAACCGCGAACTGAGTTGGATCGAATTCAACAGCCGCGTGCTGGACGAAGCCCTAGATCCTTCGCAGCCTTTATTGGAAAGGCTCAAATTCCTTTCGATCTTCTCGACCAATCTGGATGAGTTTTTCATGGTGCGCGTGTCAGGATTGCAAGAACAGTTTGAAGCCAATCCGCTGATGCTGTCGCCGGACGGGCTGTCGCCAGCGACACAGTTACGACTGATCTCTGAACGGTTGCGCCCGCTGCTGGAAGTGCAGACTCGATGCTTGGTCAAACAGATATTGCCCGGCCTGGAACAATATGGGGTGCGCATTGTCCCGTATGGTAATTTGAATAAAGAGCAGCGCGCGGAAATGCAGCAGTTCTTCTACGACCGCATCTTTCCGGTGCTGACACCGTTGTCGGTTGACCCTAGTCATCCGTTTCCATCCATCTCCAATATCAGTTTGAACCTGGGCACATTCGTTGTGCCGGAAAACCCAGACGATGATGAAGAGCCGCGCTTTGCCCGCGTCAAACTGCCGCCGAATGTGCCGCGTCTGATTCCGGTCGCGAGTTCAGGTCATTGTTTCGTGCTGCTGGAAGAGGTAGTGGCTGCGCACATCGAATCGCTGTTTCCAGGTATGCACGTGCTGGAATGCCAGCCGTTTCGCATCACGCGCGACGCCGATCTTGAACTGGCAGAAGACGAAGCAGGCGATCTGCTGAAAAGCGTCGAACAGCAATTGCGCCAGCGCCGCTTCGGATTTTACGTCCGGTTGGAAGTGGCCGCCGGAATGAGTCCTCATATGGTCAAGGCGCTGCGCCATTGGCTGGAGTTGGAAGAGCAGGATGTTTACACCTTCGATGGGCCGCTGAACGTTCCGGATTTGATGACGCTCTACAAAGTTGATCTGCCTGAATTGAAAGATCAGCCTTTCACGCCGGTCAACCCGGCCACGATTCGCGCGGGCGAAACAATTTTTGATTCGATCCGCCATCAGGACATTCTGCTGCATCACCCGTACGAATCGTTCGCGCCGATTGTCGAATTCCTGCGCGCCGCCGCCCGCGATCCGCACGTGCTGGCCATCAAACAAACGCTCTATCGCGTCGGCAAGGATTCGCCAATTGTCGAAGCCCTGATCGAAGCCGCCGAGAATGGCAAACAGGTCGCCGTGCTGGTCGAATTGAAAGCCCGCTTCGACGAAGAGAACAACATTCAATGGGCCAGACGGTTGGAGAACGCGGGCGTTCACGTGGTCTATGGTTTGGTTGGATTGAAGACACACGCCAAAGTGACGCTGGTCGTGCGGCAGGAGAAAGCCATTATGCGCAGGTACGTGCATCTGGGCACGGGCAATTACAATCCGGCAACCTCGCGCATCTATACCGACCTGGGCCTGTTCACCGCGCATAAGGATTTTGGCGAAGACGTGTCGGATTTATTCAATTATCTAACCGGTTATTCCAAACAGGTGCGTTATCGCAAGCTGTTGGTTGCGCCAGTCAACCTGCGGCAAAGTTTCACCGAGATGATTCGCCGCGAGATTGCGCATAAACAGGAAGGACGCCCCGCGGGGATTGTCGCCAAATTCAACAGTTTCACAGACGCTGGGATCGTTGAAGAATTACAGTCAGCTTCGCGCGAAGGCCTGCCGATTGATTTGATCGTGCGCGGCGTCTGTTGTCTGCGGCCCGGCTGGCCCGGCAAGAGCGAAACTATTCGAGTGGGCAGCATTGTCGGCAGATTTCTGGAACATTCACGCATCTACAGATTCATCAACGGCGGCGAAGAGAGCATCTATCTGGGCAGCGCCGATCTGATGAACCGCAACCTGGATCGCCGCGTTGAAGTTCTCTTCCCCATCGAAGACCCCAAGCTGAAAGAGCGCATCATTCACGACATTCTGGAACCGGCCTTGGCCGACAACGTCAAGATGCGCTGGCTGCAAATGGATGGCAGGTACACCCGCCCGCGCAAGCGCGAAGAGAAGTCTTTCAGCCATCAAGATCGTTTGCTGGAACCCGCGCTGATCGGGTAAGGGCTGAGATTTCGGCGCAAAAAGTCAGGGTCTACTTTACTTCCTGTAAATCGATAATCTCCGCTTTGATCTCAGCCAGTGCTGCCTCAATTGCCTTGAGCCGGGGCAAAGCCCGCCAACTTCCAACGCGGTAGACTTTCGGACTGGTCAATCCCTTCAACCGAGAGGCACCCGTCAGCCAGAAAGCCTGGCGGGGAGTAATTTTCAGTTGTTGACGCGCCGCCGTGTACTCACCGGTCGTTCCCGCCAGAATAAAGACTATTTGGCTTTGATTGCTGTTATTTGATTGCTCGCTCATTTTGCCAGTATAGCATCTTGTCTTTGCCTCTTGGCTCGGACTAAAAAGTAAACTCACTTCCCTGCCCGCACCACACCACGCCCCGGCTGATTTAATTTCTCAGCTACGCGTTTGATGTCGGCTTTCTTCACTCCGCGCAGCGAGTCGGGTTGCGATTCCACGTCAGAGACTGGGCGGTTAAAGACGATGGCGCGGGCGTATTCCATCGCGCGCAGCGGATGCTGTTGCAGCA
>JBDSAM010000190.1:0-5675 GCA_039922135.1 Blastocatellia bacterium | reverse complement strand
TCAAATCAATACGCTGCCGGGCACTGACCGTGACGTTGATGCGTTCGGCCACGGCGGTTGAAAAGCCTTGTTTTTCAGCACTGACGCGGTAATCGCCAATCTTGACGTTGGTGATTTGAAAATTGCCATCGCCGTCGGTCTGGGCGTTGACGGTGATTCCCGTATCAATGTTTCTGATCGTCACAGTGACGCCAGGCAACACCGCGCCGCCAGAATCGCGCACTGTGCCTAAAACGGTCGCAGTGTCGAATTGCGCGCGCGCGGTTGCCGATAAAACCAGAAGTAGAGCGGCGATGACGCCGAAGCGTAATCCGCCGTGCAGGAACGATCTCTTGCTGTTCATAACTTTCCTCCCGATGGATGGTTGATGGTGGTGAATTAAGCTCATGGCTCGCAATTGCAGTCTGCCGCCGAGTCAAAATCAATCTGCTTATTGTTAAAGGGAATAATGTCGAAGTCTACGGGCGGCAGTTTAAGTGCGGTTCAGACGGCTGTAAAGGTTGCGTTAAATCTCTTGATCGAATGGCGGCAAGTTTGAGGAATAGCTTTTGCCCTGTAAGCAGGCCGCCCCTGATGAAGCGGATGATGAAGCGGCTGAAAGGATGGAGTTATGAAAGCGGAACCACGCATAGCATTTTTTACCGATTCGTATCTGGAAGTGAATGGCGTCGCACACACCAGCCGTCAACTGGCTGAGTTCGCTCAACAGCGCGAACTGCCGTTCCTGTGCATTCACGCCGGGGCGGAGACGCGGGCATTTGACGAAGGCAGTTTGCAGCGGTTGATGTTGAAACGAACGCAGATAGGCTTCGCGCTCGATGCCGATTTGCGCTTTGACCTGTTGATGTGGCGTCACGCGAAGCTCGCGCTCAAGACCGTGCGCGAATTTAATCCCGACGTTATTCACATCACCGGCCCCAGCGACATCGGGCTGCTCGGCCTGTACGTCGCGCGCAAGCTGAAACTGCCGATGGTCATGTCCTGGCATACCAACATTCACGAATATGCCGGGCAACGGCTCGCGCAACTGCTGCCGAAGTACCTGCCGTTTCTGGCCGACGTTCGACGATTTTCGCTGGCACGCACCGCCGAACGCGTGAGCCTGGAATTGACGATGATGTTTTACAAATTCGGAAAAGTTTTTCTCGCGCCGAATGAAGAATTGGGCGAACTGCTCAAACGTCATCTGAACCGCCCGGTTTTTATGATGCGGCGTGGCGTGGACACTAATCTCTTCTCACCGGTCAAGCGCGCCCGCCAGGAAGGGCTTTTCACGATTGGCTACGTCGGGCGTCTGACGCCGGAAAAGAACGTTAGGCTGTTGGCCGAACTGGAAAGGGAGTTGCTGGCCGCGGGGATGCGCGATTTTCGCTTTGTCATTGTCGGCACTGGAAGCGAGCGCGAATGGCTGGAACGGAATATGCAGACGGCTCAGTTCACCGGCGTGCTGAAGGGCGAATCGCTGGCGCAAGCCTATGCCAATCTGGATCTGTTCATCTTTCCATCGCACACCGATACATTCGGCAACGTTGTGCTGGAAGCACAGGCTTCGGGCGTGCCTGCGATTGTCAGCGATCAAGGAGGCCCGAAGTTTATTCTGCAAGATGGAATCAGCGGCATTGTTGCAAAGGACGGGCAAGGATTTTTGGATGCGACGTTGCATTTGACCCGGCATCCCGATCTTTGCGGGCGAATGCGTGAAGCGGCACGCGCGCAAGCTTGCCGCGCTTCGTGGGACAACGTTTTTGAGCAGGTCTATCAGGCCTATGAAGTTTGTGTGCAGCGCGCGATTGCCGAACGCGCTATTCGCAAACCTTTGCGGCCTTCAACAATCAGTTCCGAAGTGAGTTCCGATGCAATCAACTAATCCAACCAATTTGATTCAGCCTGGCAATACAGTCGGTAACGCTCTATTGAGCCTGCTGCGGCACCCGATTGAAAACCTGCTGCGCCAGTGGAATTGGAAGTCGGCGGTGTTAAGCGCCGTGATGCGCGGCATGCTTTTCTTCTTTGCCAACCTAAGCGCGGGCATTGCTGCGGCCTTGGCTGCGATGGCGATCGAATCGGTGTTCTACATCGTGGTCGCAGGGTTTTATGGCGCGGTGACACAGACCTTTCGCCGCGCGCAACCGCACTGGCTGGCAACGCTGGTGATTATGGTTTTGATGCCAGCCTTCAATCACACGCTTGAATTCGCGCTGCATTGGGCAGGTGGGACGCGGAAGCTCATCGGCAGTATCATCGCTTCAATCTGTTTTTCGATGATCTCGGCCTGCTTCCATCTTTTCGCTATGCGCCGCGGTGCCTTCATCGTCGGCGCGGAACGCCAAACGCTGGTGGAAGACTTTCGGCAACTGCCGCGCATCCTTTTTGATTTCCTGACGTGCGTGCCCCGCGCAATACGCAAAGAGCTATGAATAATTCGTCGCTGACTTCAATTTTTGAAAGTAGCAAAGCCGGTCAGGACGTCCGACTAACTTCAGTTTGTCGGAGTCTTGGAGCCAACGATTGCCGGTCGTGGGTTATTTGTCGGGCACGATTTTGATGTCGGTGTCGAACTTGCGGTAGCTGCGAAACTCAATCACGTTTCGTGAGTAGGATCGGTCGCGGTCGCTGCCCAACAGCACTTCGGCGCGGACAGGTAATAGATACGGCTGATCGGCGATTTTCACCCAGTCGTATTCAACGGCGTTTTCAGCCAAAGTGATGGAAAAGTTAGCGGGCATCCCTTCTGCGGCTTGTTCTATTCTCAGCACGCGTTTGGTTTCAGCGTCAATCCAGACCGTGCCTTGATAAGCAGCAGTGACAGTCTGAAACGTGCTTTTGTCGATGATCTGGTTTGCCGAAAAGGCCTTTTTCACTTTGAAGTCATACACCAGGGTTTGGCGGTTGTGGAAGGTTTCTTTTCTGACTTCTTTGAATTCCGCTTTGGACTGGAGCGCAAAGGCAGCGGCCAGCAGCGAGCCGAATTCGCCCGTGGACGTTGACCCGTCCAGGTTCTCATATTTCAACGTGGAGGGTTTGCCGTCCAGTTTTATCAGCTTGTATTTTTCGCCGCCTTTGATTCGATAGGTCAGTTCAATCTCCAGCTTGTCTTCCTGTTTCCAGTCTTTGTCTCCGGGCTTTTGCGCGTAGCGGGTGACAAACTGTGTGGCCGAAAAATCCGGCAGGTCATCCGCATATTCCAGCGCGTAATACCGCGCCTGTTCCAGCAACGGCAGCCTGGCGAATGCTGCGGCAAGAGCTTTCTCTTTCTCTTCTTCCGATGGTTCAGGTGCTACGGCTTGGGCGGACGCTTCCACTGTCTTCAGATGCGGCGTGTCCTCATTTAAGCGTGGCGGCTCCTCTTTTTTGACTGTGTTGCGAATGGCATCAAGCACAAAAGCCCTGGCCCCGGCTTTGCGCAATTCTTCCAGCGTTTGTTCAGTGACTGGGAAGGCCACGCCGCGCTGATCAATCTCTGCCGCCAGATCGCCCTGTTCAATGCGCCGGTTTGTGCCCGGCCTGGGGCTGGATGCGGATTTCAGAAATGCCTGAATCTCTTCTTTTGTCACCGGCTGTTTTTTGTCCTGCCCGAAACCCGCCACGCTAAGCGAGTAACAAACCAGGATGATGGCAATTACCGCGGAGGTCTTCTTTTTCATCATCACCTCATATGTTTTCCAGAGTAACCACGATCAATAGAACACGGACGAAGGAGTTGCTGGCTGTGGCTATTCAGGCCACTGGCCATCTTTCATTTCACGCAAAATGAGCTTCCGCGGATCAACGACCACGTGCTTCACCTTCTTGCGGTTCCAGGTGTAGGTGATATGTACCAGCCCATCGCGCGTTTGAATTACCGCCGGATACGAATACTCCGCCGAAGCCGGGCCGGTCTCCAGCACCAGCGCGGCTTTCCATGTTTTGCCGTCTTCGCTAACGGCTACGTTCAGCGGCGCGCGGTCGCCCCACTTGCCTGCTTTAGTAATGACGTGGTTGTAAACCAACAACTGCCGTCCGTCTTTCAGCGTTACGCCGTCAATGCCGGAGTTTGGATTGGGCAGCCCTGTCGCCACCAGCTTGCCCCAGGTCTTGCCGCTGTCCTCTGACCAGGATTCAACAACCACGCCCTGACGGCTGCGCATCAGCGCTTGAAGTTTACCGCCCTTATAAAACAAGACCGTTGGTTGAATAACGCCGAACTCTTTACCGTCGTTAATCGGTTCTGTGCGCTGCCACGTTTTGCCTTGATCCGAAGTGCGCTCGAAATGCACACGCCAGCCCTTGTCTTCGCTGCTGGAAGGGCAGAGCAACTCGCCGTTGGCCAATTCCACCGGCTTGTCTTTGATTGGCCCCGCGATGCCGTCGGGCAAGCGCATGGGCTTGCTCCAAGTCTTTCCGCCATCCACTGAAGTCATCATCATCCCCCACCACTTCGCTGGGTCAGGCCCAACTTTGTAAAACAGCAACAGTGGCCCGGATTTGGGCTGATGCAATACTGGATTCCACGTTGGGTAGCGTTTGTCGGGCGATTCAATTCCATTGGCGACTTCCACTGGCTGAGTCCATTTGCCGTTTTCCATCCGCGACACCCAGATGCCGACATCCGAATTTTTCTCCTTTGTTCCGCCGAACCACGCCGCCACCAGCCCGGACTTCGATTCGGCAATGGTTGAAGCATGACATTCCGGGTACGGAGCCGTTTCGTAAATGAACTCGCTTTTGACGTTGCCGGGCACTGGGCTTTGCGCCAGCACCATCAGGTTCAAGATTGTGATCAGCGAAAGGGAAGCCCCTCTTTTCAATATCCACATTACACAGATCTCCTCAGAAAATTGGTGCGCCCGCATCCTTGCGGGCAGGCCGTCTAGCGAGCGATGCCCGCAAGGATGCGGACGCACCAATAAGTTTTCTTGATAGTTTCGGGAAACGCACGCGGCGCGCGTGCTTCCGCGAGCTTATCTTAAATTCCAAAATCGCGCTCTAACTCGCGCGAACCGTCAGTTAGTTACAGCGCCTGGCCGCAGTCTTCAATCAGCAGCCTTTTAATCATCTCGCGCTATTGATGGTCTCGTTAATGAAGCCCGCGATCTGGCTGAGATATGCTTCGCCGCCTTCGCCCGCCAGATTATGACTACCGCCTTCGACCAACAACAACCGCTTCGGCTGATTGGCGGCGGCATACAACGCGCGGCCTTGCACGACAGGGATTGTGGCGTCATTTGTGCCGTGCAGGACCAGCACTGGGCATTTCACTTGCGCGATCTTGCGCGCCGATTCAAACCGGTTGACGCCCAGAAAGTGCAGCCAGCGCGGCAGCATTGGCAACGAATGCTGGCCCATATCGCTGGCGGAACTCAAACCTGATTCGATAATCAGCGCTCCGCAAACCCTGCGCGAAGCCACATCAATCGCAACGGTCGTGCCCAGCGACGAACCGTACAGCACCAGTTTTTCAGGCTTCACGCCGCGCTGCTTTAACAAATAATCGCAGGCTGCTTCGCCGTCAGCATTCAGCATCTGTTCATCCACTGGCGAACCATCACTGTGGCCGTAGCCGCGGTAATCCATCAGCAGCATGTCAAATCCCTGCCGTGCCAGTTCTGCGCCAATCCAACTGACGTTGGTCAGGTTGCCGCCATTACCGTGGCAATAGAGCACCGTCGCTGTCGCAGGCTGCGTGGGCGATTTCA
>JBDSAM010000189.1:0-6304 GCA_039922135.1 Blastocatellia bacterium | reverse complement strand
TCCAACTAAGTCAGCGATGCCGTCTTTGTTCAAATCACTAGTGTCGAGTTTGGCAAAAATGGCCGGCGCATCGAACCGGGTAACAGGTTCAAATGAACCTTGCCCATCGCCGAACCAGATGGAGATTCTGCTGATAGGCAGAACCGGAGAAGTGTTCTTGATCTCGCTGAGTGCCAAATCGGCTTTCCCGTCGCGATTGAAATCTGCCACGGCAAACGCCTGCACTGCGGAATTGGTAACAAGCTGCCTGAGGCCAATCAATCCTGAGCCATTAGCACAAGGCGCGGACGTGAGGTCCAGCGTTTGACCGGACACCTGTGTCAGCAGCCCCATTGTGGAGCCCATCAGTATTGCCCGCAGAAAAACCTGTAACGAAAGATGGTTCGAAAAAACTTTCATGATTGATTCTCCTACTTGATGTTGACGCGAACGATGTTCGTCTGCTTACCATCCACCGTCAGCATCACGTCCACTTCGCCGCGCCCGGCCAGGCTGCGCGGCAAGCGCACGTTAAGCTGGTCGAGTCCGGCAAAGCCGCCCTGCGGCCCGGCATATGATACCTCCGCCGCTTCGCCGCCAATACGAGCTGTCACGCCCGCCAGTCCGCTGTTATTGCGAATGCCGGTGCCGAACAGCAGCAGAAAGACCTGATCGGTCGCAGGTCCCAGATCAATCGGCACTGAAACCGACATCGCTCCGTCGAACCTCGACACCGGTTCATAACTTTGCGTGCCATCGGCCTTGATGCGAAACACGACGGCCGCAGCGACGCCCGCGCCGTTGGCGTTGGCAGTAAACAATCCGGGCGCGACTTTTTCGATTAGCAATGTGCCGGTGGTTTCGGCTTCAGTTGGGTTGGCGGGCGAGTAAACGCGCAATGTGGCAGGGCCGATGGCAGTGTCCGGTGGGATCAGAAAGTTGATTTGGCCGGGCGAAACGAAGAACAACTGCGACGAACGTTCGACGCCTGCCGCGTCTTTGATGTTGACGTATTTGTTCGCCAACAGAATGGGAAGCGGCTGTTCGCGCGCAATCTCAGTCGTGCGGCTCATTTCCAGGCCGAAGATGGAAGCAATGGAATCTGGCGCGAGCGATTGCCCCGCGAAGCTGGCCGCCGACACCGCAGTGCCTTTGCGCTGGCCTGAAAAGTTGACGATTTGATCGGTCGTCAGGTTGTTGAGCATTTGGCTGGCAGGATTGAATTCAACCGCGCCGCGCTCGACCATCACAGTGTAATTGCCCGGCGCGAGGCCAGTGAATTCGTAATTGCCGCCGCTGTCGGTCGTGACGGTCGCGGTCTGAGCACCCGTCAATTTCACCGTCACGTCGCCAAAGCCGATGGGCGTCATTCGATCCAACACTTGGCCAGAGACCGTCAGGCCGCTGGCGGCGCAACGATTCCAATGCACCACTATACTGCTGCGGCGGCCATCAATCGTCACAAAATCTGGCCTGCCGCCGCTGTCAAAGTTGCCGATGGCGAAGGCGCTGAGATCGAAATCATCCGTGCTGCCCACCTCGACCGCGCTGCCCGGTTTGCCCTCGCCATTGGTCAGCACCGCCCTGACCTTACGATCGCCCAATACCAATACATCCGGGCGCGCGTCGTTGTTCACGTCGCGCACGGCCAACTTCACCTCCTGGCCGCTAGGATTAATGAGCAGCGGATCGTAGGTCGTGAGTTGTCCGAAGCGCCCCGCGCCATCGCCGTAAAGCAACGCCACCTTTTGCCGGTCGCCCTGCGGAGTTGATGCGATGACGGTCGCCGCAATATCCACGTTGCCGTCGGCATTGAAGTCGGCAAAAGCCGTCTGTATGACCTGCGCCGTGAGCGGCGATGAAATCGGCTGGCGGAAACTGCCTAACCCGTCGCCCAAGTAGACTGACAGACTGGGGCCGCCAGGAAATACGTTGCTCAGTGTCAGCAGATCTGCCACCCCGTCGCCATTGACATCGGCCAGGCCGCGAAACGACTGTCCCTCAAAAGACACGGCGATGGGCGCGGCAAAGCTGACGTTATTGCCGGAAGACGTGTTGAGCACAACCAACACCTTTTGACTAGCCAGGCCGATCAGATCGAGCTTGCCGTCTTTGTTCACATCGAACGCCCGCAGTTCGCCCGCGTAATCAAACGTGTTGAGCGGCGAGATGCGAATATTGCCGCCAGAGGTGAACCCGCCGCTGCCATTGCTCAACAGCAATCGCGCGTCCGTCTCGTTGCCCGGGCTGACAGCTAAATCTTTGCGCCCGTCGCCGTTGAAATCGCCAATGGCGATGGCGCGCGGCTGATTGACGTTCGTCGCGAAGATGTGCGGTCCGAGCGTCAACCTGCCGTTCGCTTCGCCGTAATAGATCGTCAGCGGGAAGGCGAACCGCTGCTGCGCCTGGTCGAATTCGGCTTCCGATTGCGACACGATCAAATCGGTCAAACCATCGCCGTTCAGGTCGTCAGCGAACAAGACATTGGGAAAACCGTAGACGTAGTAGCTGCGTGGTCGGAACTTCAGATCGTTGCAGACATTGACGCCCTGCCAGATCAGAAAACTTTGATCGGCGACGGTGATGCGTCCGGCGCGCGGCGTCTGCGTTGGATCAACTGTGAATGCGATCATGCCATTGCCCGCGCCACTTGCGCCCGACGTGATCTTGATCCAACTGGAGGTGGTCGCCGCCATCCACGGACAGCGCGCCGTGGCGGTTACGGTAATTGTGCCGCCGCCGCCGTTGGCCTCGAAGCTCTGATTGGTCGGCGTCAACGCATAGCTGCACGGCGTGGCGATGAAGTCTGCGGCTTGGTCGCTGTTCAGCATGTTGAAATCACGCACCGCCGGTTCGTAGGAGTATCCGGCGGTGACCGGCGTGACGGTGTAATTGCCGCTGGGCGGCAGATTGGCGAATTGATAGAAGCCCTGGCTATTGCTCTGTTGCGTCCCTGTCAGCGCGCCGGTCAAGCTGAGCGTGATGCCCGCAAGTGGATTTCCGTTCGCCAACGTCACCCGGCCGTAGATAGACGGCCGATTCGAGATCGTAATCTGTAACAGCGTCTGATTATTCGATTGGTTGCTATCGGTTTCGTTACCACGAACTGAAGCCAGGTTGGTGATCAAGCCCATGACGGTCGGCGTGACTGTTAGCGTAATAGTGGCGTTGCCCTGCGCCGCTAGATTGCCGATGTTGCAGGTCACGGTTCCGGCGTTGTTGGCGCACGAACCTTGCGACGCAGTGGCTGAAACGAAATTGGCTCCGGCGGGCAATTGATCGGCAACGATGACGCCGGTCGCGGGCGACGGCCCGTTGTTGGTCGCGGTCAGCGTGTAGCTGAAGTTGTTGTTGACCAGCACCGGATTGCGCGAAGCAGTTTTGACAATCGCCAGATCGGTTTCAACGCCGAGCTTGACGATAAAGCCATCCGGCGCGTTACCCGGATTTGGCCGCAATGGGTTGACGGTTGGAAAGTTCGTCGAAGAGGTGTTGCCGGCGACATAGGCGCTGCCCGTCGAATCCACCGCGATGGCATTTCCCGCTTCGGTGCTGTTGCCGCCGAGGAAGGTTGAATAGAGCAACGTCGAGCCGAGCGGATTGAGTTTGGCGACGAAAGCGTCAGTGCCTTTCAATTGCGTTTGCGGCGCATCCACCAGCGGGAAGTTCGCCGACGCCGTGTCACCCGTGACGTAAGCATTGCCCGCGCCGTCAATCGCAATGGCAAGGCCGTTGTCATTGCCCGTGCCGCCCAGCCACGTCGCATATTCCAGCGCCGAACCGGTGGCGTTGAACTTGGCGACGAAAGCGTCGTTGATGCCGCCGAATGCTGGCAGCAGCGGATTTTTCACCGGCAGATTGGGCGATGACGTTGAGCCGGTGATGAAGACTTGCCCGGCATCGTTGACGGCGATACCACGCCCCGTGTCCGTGACGTTTCCGCCGAAGTAGGTCGAATATACCAACGCCGATCCCGCCAGATTGATCTTTGCCACGAACGCGTCCGAACCGCCACCATTGGCTGCTTGAAACGGCATGGCCGTCGGGAAATTGCGCGAACTGGTCGAACCTGTCAGATAGGCATTGCCGTCTTTGTCCACGGCGATGCCGCGCGCGTCATCATTCTCTGCGCCGCCCATATAGGTCATCCACACAAGCGCCGAACCGTTGGCATTGATCTTCGCCGCTTAAGCGTCATTGCCGGCGCTGACCGCCGTATAAACATTTGCCGGATTCACGCGATCAACGACCACTGCATTGACGGTGACGTTTGGCAGCCCCGTGTTGCTTGCGCTCCAGGTCGCGCCACCGTCCGTGCTTTTGTACACGCCGCCGGAACTGGTGCCGGCATAAACGGTCTGCGGCGTCCCCGGATCAATCGCCAGCGATTGCACGGTCAGCGGCGTTGATACTCCGGGCAGATTCAATCCCGTATTGCTCGCCCGCCAGGTTGCGCCGCCGTCCGTCGTTTTATAAAGGCCTCCGGAAAAGCTGGCCACGCCGGCGTACAGCGTCGCCGGCATCGTCGGGTCAATCGCCAGCGCCAGGACTTCAGCCTGCCCGCCCTGCCCGATCCCGTTGGTTGCCGCCAGCCAAGTGCCGCCGCCATCGGTCGTTTTGAAAACGCCGCGGCTGGTGGCCGCGTAAACCGTCATTCGATTGCTTGGATCAATCACCAACCGGTTAATTCTGGGCAGCGAGTTGGGCGATTGCGGCAGCCCCAATCCTGTGTTGATTGGCGTCCAGGCGTCTCCGCCGTTGGTGCTTTTGAAAGCGCCGCTCTGAGTGCCCAGATAGACCGTCATCGGCATGACCGGATCAACCACAACGTCGTAACCTGAGGGTGGACCGCCAAAGTTAATTCCGGTGTTGGCTTGATAGCTCTGCCCGCCATCAGTGCTTCTGTAAATCCCGCCGGTGCGCGACGCGGCATAAATCCGGTTTGGGTTTGACGGATCAATGGCGACGCCGGTGACAAAAAAGGGATTCGCCGGATTGGTTTGTCCTGTCGTTTGCCATTGCTGGCCGCCGTTTGTGCTCTTGAACACGCCCAGAAAAGTTCCGGCGTACAGCGTGTTCGGATTGGTGGGATCAATGGCCAGCGTGAAAGCCAGCGTGGTGTTCAATGTATTGCCGATCTGTGTCCAGTTGCCCGCGCGGTCTGCGCTTTTGAAGATCGGCTGACTGCCCCTGCTTTGCTGGATTCCCGTCGCAGGCAGGTTGGATGACTGTGTAGAACCTGTCACATAGGCATTGCCGCCGGCATCAACGGCGATGCTCGACAAGGAATCGTCGCCATTGCCGCCGACATAACTGGAATAGAACAACGCCGATCCGGTGGCATTCAGCTTGGCAATGAACCCATCGGCATAACCGCCACTCGACTGCTGCAGTGCGCTGGCGGTTTTTGGAAAGTCGGTTGATACCGTGTAGCCCGCAACGTAAGCGTTGCCCTCTTTATCCACTGCCAAGCCCTGCGCAATATCATCATTCGCGCCTCCCAGCCACGTTCCATAAATCACGCCCGTGCCGCTTGGGTTGAGTTTGATCACGAATGCGTCACTGCTATCGGCATTCAACGCCGGCTGAATCGGACTGCTGCCCGGAAAGTCCGTTGAGGACGTATTGCCGGCAATGTACACGTTGAAGTCTTTATCCACTGCCACGCCCCAAGCTTGATCGAAACCGTTGCCGCCTATATAGCTGGAATAGAGCAGCACCGGATCAATCACTAATTCAAAGCGCGGATCATATTAGCCAAGCCGGAATTCAACCTGCCGACTTCGATTGATCGCGTACTTGCAGGCCACATTGTGCCGTTCGCCGTTCACTTCCTGCCAAGCCTGCGGCTTCAGCATCCGCGCATCGCCCGCGCCGGCTTGCAGCACCAATTCGCCCTGTTCATCAACGCGCACGGTTTGCGCGCCGGCAAACGACCATCGAATGCGGCGCGGATCGGCTCCGGGCGCAACGATGAAGTCATGTTCAAGCTGCCGTTGATTGCCATGCCAGACCAGATCAATTCCTGGATAGACGCCTTCATATTTGACCCGCGCATAGTTTGCGATACCCGTCCGCCACGCCTGCGGGGCATCACCAATAAAGTAGTTCGACTTGCCGGCCAGTTCATCCAATACGGCAACACGCGGCCGGGCATTGGCGCCCGCCAGCTTCATTCTGATGACGGATGGTGGCACTTTGAAATCGCCGTCCTTGCGGGCTGACCGCAAACTCAGTACCGCGCCGTCTCCTGTCAGAAAGAGCGTGTGGCCGCTGTTGCGCGAAATGAATTTGACCCGCGGATCGGTCTGCCCGCGGTTGGCTT
>JBDSAM010000188.1:0-4889 GCA_039922135.1 Blastocatellia bacterium | reverse complement strand
ATGCTCAAGAGGTTGGGGCGAACATGATCAGAAGCGAGACGCTCTATGAAACGAGTGGAAGTCAAACCTGCCCGCACAGGTCAGACTAGAGCAAAACAAATTCAATTGACTGGTTTGATTGATGTAGTGAATACAGGCGCGTTATACACGCCTGTCCGCAGATGTGTCAATCCGGCTTTTTATCAGTTTTTGCCTCCGCATTAGAGGTGGATTCCACACTCCATTTTCCTGCTGCCATCCCAGCGACCGCTGCGTTCATGCGCTCCGGCTGCCACGCGCCGCGTGCAGGGCTGGCAGCCGATGCTGGTGTAGCCTTCATCGTAAAGCCGGTTATAAGGCAGATTGTGTTTGACGATGTAATCCCAGACGCGGGCGCGCGTCCACATTGCCAACGGATGCAGTTTGACCATCTGGTTGCGCGCGTTCCATTCGACGACTTTGATATTCGCGCGCGTCGGCGATTGGTCGCGGCGAAGCGCGGCGATCCAGGCGTCGTATCCGTTCAATGCCCGCTGCAGTGGTTCAACTTTGCGAATTCCACAGCACAGATCAGAATTGCGTTCATACAATCGTTCGCCGTGAAGCGCGGTTTGTTCTTCAATAGATAAATCCGCTTTTGCTTCGATAATGTTCAGGCCATACCGTTCGCTCAATCGCCCTTTTAGTTCATCCGTAGCTTTGAACTGAAAGCCTGTGCTCAGATAAACAACCGGCGTTAGCGGCGCAACGCGGGCCAGATGATCCATCAGCACTACGCCTTCCGCGCCAAAATTCGACGTCATCACCAGGCGCGGCCCAAATTTGTCCGCCGCCCATTCCAGCACCTCTTCCAGTTGGATCGTCTCGAACCGTTCGGCCAGCTCGCCTATCTCCTGTTGCGAAACCGAAATCTGTTTTGTCGCAATCGCAATCATTGTTGTTCCTCTTGTTGAACTTTTGTCGCCTGCCGCAACAGATCGAACGCCAATTGCCGCGCCTCTTCGCGCTTGCCTGCTCGCAGCAACTCAATCGCCTCTGATTCAACGAAGGCCTGAAGCACTTGGCGGCGTACTTCATAAGCCTTCAGCAGCTGCCTGGCTTCAGCGCGCATTTCGGCGGCGACCTCTAATAGCTCAGCGTATTCATCGCCGATCAACTCTCCAATCTCGCGTTTGACCCTCTGCGCGACCGATGGACTGCCCCCCCCGGTTGAAACGCTGATTTGTATGTCACCTCGCGTCACCAGCGCTGGCGTAATGAAGTTGCATAGCGCCGGTTGATCCACTACGTTGCACAACAACCCGCGTTCATCCGCCAACCGCGCGACGGCTTCATTTACCGATTGATCGTTAGTTGCGCTGACAACCAAAACAACACCTAGCAGATCATCAGCGTTGAATTCTCCCTGTCGGTATTCAATCTCTTCCTGCTCGACTAATGCTTTCAATTGCGGCGTCAAATCAGGGCTAACCAATCGCATCCGCGCACCTGCTTCGACAAGCTGCAACGCTTTGCCTTCCGCGATCACGCCGCCGCCGACGACCAGGACGGCGCGATCTTTCAGGTCCAGATAGATCGGGTAATAGCGCATGTAATCGCCGGGATCGCGGACAGAATGTTCGCAATCCTGTTCAACTTGCCAACAATTCGAAGAAAGGATTCGGCGAGTACTGGTTGGTGAATTGAAACGTCTCTACTGGTTGTTCAAACCATTGCAATTTTTCGCGCAGCCGCACGACTTCGCCGACGACGATCAAGCCGGGCGATTTGAGCTTCTCGCGGCGAACTTTGTCGGCGATGTCGGCCAGCGTACCCGTGACGGTCTCCTGATCTTCGTAGGTTCCCCAACTGATTACCGCGATCGGGGTTCCGGCTGGCTTGCCGTGCGCCACCAACTGTGCGGTGATTTCCGCCAGTCGCGCCACGCCCATAAAAAAGACCAGCGTGTCAGCGCCGTTGGCTAGATTGCCCCAGCGGATCGCCGACTCCGGTTTCGCGGGGTCTTCGTGGCCAGTGACGAACGCGACCGAGCTGCTGACACCGCGATGCGTAATCGGAATGCCCGCATAGGCCGCGACTGATGAACCAGCGGAAACACCCGGCACGACTTCCCATTCGATCCCAGCCTCAACCAAAACTTCGGCCTCTTCCCCGCCCCGTCCAAAAATGAAAGGATCGCCACCTTTCAACCGTACAATCAATTCGTGTTCATCGGCTTTTTCAACCAGCAAGCGATTGATCTCGACTTGCGTCCAGGCTTGCTGCGACGCCTCTAGCCCGCGTTTGCCGACATACAGCAACTCCGCCTTTGCTGATGCGTGCTTCAGAATGTCAGGGTTGACCAAATAGTCGTAAATCACGCAATCGGCCTCGGCGATCAAGTCGCGCCCTTTCAAAGTGAGCAGGCCGGGATCGCCCGGCCCCGCGCCCACCAGATAGACTTTCCCTTTGTGGTTTTGCCTGAATCTCATCTATGCCGCCTTTGCCTTTTGTACTTCAGCGATCAATCCCAGCGCTTCCAGCTTGGCGATGATCTTTGTCGCGCTCTGTTCAACGGTTTCGTTGTCGCTGCTCACGCGCACTTCAGGGTTCAGCGGCTCTTCATACGGGTCGGAAACGCCCGTGAATTGTTTGATCTCACCCGCGATGGCTTTCTTGTACAAGCCTTTCACGTCGCGCGCGACCAGTGTGTTGAGCGAGGCGTGAACAAAGACTTCGACGAACTTCGCGCCGTCGCCTTCGACGCTCGCGCGCACTTCGTCGCGGATTTCGCGATACGGCGAAATCGCCGCCGCAATCACGCCAACGCCATTGCGCGACAGCAACCGCGCAACGTAGCCGATACGGCGAATGTTGGTGTCGCGGTCTTCCTTGGAAAAGCCGAGACCTTTGCTGAGGTTGGTGCGAACTTCGTCGCCGTCCAGAACTTCAGTCTTGACGCCGCGCGCGCGCAGTTGGGGAACGAGAGCCTCGGTCAAAGTCGTTTTGCCTGCGCCGGACAAGCCCGTAAACCAGAGTGTGAATCCTTGTGACATCGTATATTTCCTTATACTGAAAATCTGGAGGCGGCGACTGGAATCGAACCAGTGAATAAAGGTTTTGCAGACCTTCGCCTAACCACTTGGCTACGCCGCCTCAAACCCGTTTTACGCTTTCGCGCTTGCGGCTGTTTGCCTGAATCCTTCGATCAGCACCTGCGCGACTTCAGGTCGAGTGAATTCAATCGGCGGAATTTCGCCGTTTGTCAGCATTTCGCGCACCTTTGTACCGCTCAAACTGACGTGCTGCGATGCATCGTGCGGGCAGGTCTTCAGCGAAGCCATACCATCGCAGCGGCGGCAGTAGAAAGTGTTGTCGAAGAACATAGGCGTAATGCCGATCTCTTCCGGCGTGAAATTGCCGAAGATTTTCTGCGCGTCGTAAGTGCCGTAATAGTTGCCGACGCCCGCGTGATCGCGCCCAACGATGAAATGCGAACAGCCGTAGTTTTTGCGGATCGTAGCGTGGAAGATCGCTTCGCGCGGCCCAGCGTAACGCATCGCGGCGGGCAGCACCGCCAGCACTGTGCGATCCAGCGGATAGTAATTTTGCAGAATGGCTTCGTACGCGCGCAGCCTGACTGCGGCGGGAATGTCGTCGGCTTTGGTTTCGCCGACAATCGGGTGCAGCAATAAACCGTCTACTGTCTCCATCGCGCACTTCTGAATGTATTCGTGGGCACGGTGAACCGGGTTCCGTGTCTGGAAAGCCACAATCCGTTGCCAGCCCTTTTCGGTGAACAATGCACGAGTTTCTTTCGGCGTGTGGCGGTACTGTTTGAACTCGTGGCCGTTCGGATAATTGAGGACAGTGACTTTGCCGCCCAGCAAATACTCGCCCTGCGAATACAACACCTGCACGCCGGGATGTTTGTCCTCGCTTGTGCCATAAACAGCTTCGGCTTCGCGCTGTTTGTCGTAGGTGTAAATTTCCGCCAGATGCAAAACCGCGACCAATTTGCCGTCGCGCGTACGCAGCGCAACATCGTTGCCGACGTTCAGCTTGGCGCGCTCTTCCGCCGTAGCCGACAACGTAATTGGAATTGACCAGACCAATCCGTTTGCCAATCGCAGGTTGTCGCGCACCGACTGGTAATCGGCTTCGCCCAGAAATCCTTCGAGCGGCGAAAGAGCGCCAATGGCGATCAACTCCAGATCGGCTTCGGCGCGGGCGTTGATGGTGACGCCGGGCAACGCTACCGAAGCGCGAAGCAGCGTTTCACGTTTAGCGCCACGCGCCTCGCGATCAACCAATGTGCCGCCGTGCGGCGCAATCAAACTCATAACAAATCTCCTTTATGCGTAAATGTGTGTGTTCCGGGCATTGATTGAATTACACGATCAATCCCTGCTCGCGCCCGTAACAGTCGGTTAACATATCTCTCTCCGCCAATTCAGTGGGCGTTTCTTCCCACCGCGCAGATGTTCCGCTGTTCGTTTCAACTTCGACCGGCTGGCAGACCAGTTCTTTCAAGCTGAGTTCAAATTTCCAATCAGCAATCTCGAATTTCACGCTCATCTCGTAACCTCCAGTTATGGGAAAACTATCCGGCGTCGGTGACGCCCAGATGAATTGATCAAACGGCACATCTGAAACATCGCGCCGCCATTCACGTGGCCGCCACTACCTGGAAAGATATGCAAAGCCATCTTTCCACCTCAGTGGCAGAAACTCACTGTCAGGACGATTGACCATTCGCTAGCGCTAGTGACGCTTCGGTGCACGTGGCAACGAAGTTGGCGTATGCGATTGATCAAATTCGCATCCGAACGAAATTCGGCCTGCGACCTGATTTCAGAAATTGAATTGAAAGGGATTTAGCCGCGAAACTCGCGAGCCATCAGGTTAGCGACAACAACAACAACAGGATT
>JBDSAM010000187.1:0-2959 GCA_039922135.1 Blastocatellia bacterium | reverse complement strand
CATCGCCGGTGCCGTGTCAGTGCGATTCGGCAAGCGCGAAGCGATTGTCGAATGTGTCGTCGGCCCGCCAAGCAGCGAAGTATTGTTCGGGCAAATTCCGCTTGAAGCAATGGACTTGGTTGTGGATTGCCCACGGCAAATGCTTACGCCACGTCCCGAATCGCCTTATCTACCGACGCTTAAATTGAAGTAGGAAATTTATGAATCTTGTTTCGTCAATCATTGGCCTGTTGCTACTTTCGGCCGCCTCTGTTTCAGCACAAAATGTCAGCCCCAACAAATCACCTGCGGCCATTGCCCGCCAGCAATCCCAAGCAGTCGTCGTCGTCGAATCATTGGATGATCGCGGCAGCGTCATCGGACAAGGCAGCGGCTTCATTGTCACGCCCGGCGGCGCGGTCGTCAGCAACCTGCACGTTGTGCAGGGCGCGCAAATGGTTCGCGTCAAACTACCCAACGGCGACATCTACAAGACCGCCGACATAGTTGACGTAGACGATGCCAAGGATATCGTCATCCTTAAGATCAAGGGATTCAAGCTGCCTATAGTGGCGCTTGGCGATTCCGACAAAGTGGAAACCGGCGACGCCATTGTCGCGATCAGCAGCCCGGAAGGATTGACCAATTCATTAAGCACCGGAGTTATCAGCGGCGTCCGCCGACTGGATACACACCGTGTTTTCCAAATCACTGCGCCCATCAGCCGTGGCAGCAGTGGTGGCGCACTCTTTAATGCCGATGGCGAAATCATCGGCATTGTCACCTACCTGCTGAAAAGCGGCCAGAACATCAACTTTGCCGTGCCGATCAACTATGCGCGTGGGATGGTCAGCGACCAGGTCATTACCAGCCTGGTAAAATTACAACCTCCTGCATCGGTTCCCGCAAAGAAAGTAGCTGAGAATAAAACCTCGGACATTTATGACACCGACGAACCGATCCGAAACCAGATCACCATAGCCACGCGCGGCAAACTTGGCCTGACGTCGCAAGAGCCTGTCTTCGTGCGGCCCGATGAAGCCTTCGCGACGTTCTACCGTCTGGTAGAAGGCATTGGGATTTCCACTACAAAAGAGGTTACTGAATTGATGCGCACCGCCGCGCTGGCCAAAACCAAGGACACAGACAACGCCGAAGAGTATACGGTCAAATATCTGAGCTTTCAGACTGGCCTGACGATAAGCTTTAGCAAACCCGACCGCTTGCTAAATAGCGTCGAGTTGCTGGTTACTTGGTCCCTGGAAGATGTGAAGAACACCTTCGGCAACAAATTCAAAATGCGGACCGTTGGCAGCCAAAAGATATTGGACTTTGGCAAACAACCCACGGGCCAGCAGTTGATTGCGGTAATGGACGGGAATGGGAATGTGAAGTCGGTGAGATTTTCAAAGACGAATTAGATTCCGCGACCTCATCATTGCCCTGTTGGATGAGTTCAACAACCTGAGACTAGATTTGACCCAAAACGAAAATAAAACCAGAGGAATGCTCAGCATCGAACGGTTGCGCGAAATGGTCGAGCAAGAGCAGATCGAAACCGTCATTGTCAGCTTCACCGATCATTATGGGCGTCTGGCCGGTAAACGTTATGACGCCGAAATGTTTATCGATGATGTAATTAGCCACGGTACGCATGCCTGTGATTATTTGCTGACAGTAGATATGGAGATGGAGCCTGTGCCCGGTTACAAGTTCGCCAATTGGGAATTGGGCTACGGCGATTTTCATTTGGTGCCGGACATGTACACGCTGCGCTTAGCAAGCTGGCTGGACAAGACCGCGCTGGTGCTCTGCGATGTGCGGAACGAAAAGAGACATGAGCCTGTCAGCATTGCGCCGCGCTCGATCTTGCGAAAACAGATTGACGCCGCGCGCGGTTTGGGTTTTGAAAGCTTCGCCGCGTCAGAACTGGAGTATTACCTGTTTGAAAACAGCTACCGGCAGGCAAGCGAACAGGGCTATCAAACACTGACGCCGGCGGGTTGGTATTTGGAGGATTATCACATTCTGCAAGGCACTCGCACTGAACCTTTCAACGCGGCGGCTCGCCATCATCTGAAGCATTCGGGCGTGCCGGTAGAAACGTCTAAAGGCGAATGGGGATTGGGCCAACACGAACTGAACGTGCGCTACGCCGAAGCGTTGGAGATGGCTGACCGACATGTTGTTTACAAACAATGCTTGAAAGAAATCGCAGAAGCGATGGAGTTGAGCGTGACCTTTATGGCCAAGTTCGACTCGACCCGCGCTGGTTCCAGTTGCCATATTCATTTCAGTCTGTGGCGCGGCGGCGAGAACGCTTTTGCGGGAGAGAAAGAATTTGGTCCAGTGAAATGTTCCGATGAGTTCCGATGGTTTCTGGGCGGATGGATGGCGCACGTTTACGACGTGATGCCGTTTTATGCACCGACGGTCAATTCATACAAACGCTATGTTGACGGTTCGTGGGCGCCAACGCGATTGGCCTGGAGCTACGACAACCGCACTGGCGGCTTTCGCGTTGTCGGCAGTGGCAGCAGCTTGCGCATTGAATGCCGAATTCCAGGCGCGGACGCGAATCCGTATCTGGCGTTTGCCGCTTCGCTGGCATCGGGGCTGGACGGCATTGCCAACCGGATCGAACCGCCGGATTGTTTTACCGGCGATATCTACGCCGCGAAATCCTTGCCGCGTGTGCCGTACACGCTGGCTGAAGCAACAGACAAATTCGCCACCAGTGAATTCGCCAAGCGCGCTTTCGGCGAAGACGTGGTCGAACATTACGCGCATTTCTTCCGCACTGAACAATCAGCGTTCAATTCATCGGTTACGGATTGGGAACGCAAAAGGTATTTTGAGAGGATTTGATTATGTCCAAGCAACATCTGAACCCGGACACACTCTTCCCCAGCCTGCCTATAGGTTTTTCGCAAGGCGTGGCTGCGCATGGCGGCAGAACTGTTTACCTGTCGGGCCAAAC
>JBDSAM010000186.1:0-9576 GCA_039922135.1 Blastocatellia bacterium | reverse complement strand
AGCCTCTGTTGAAGCAAGCCCTTGCATAAGAAGCACTAGCTTAGCACGACGTTTATCTATTTAGCTAGCCATCGACATGCGGAGCTATTAGGCTTTGGCTGCGAGCTTGTCATTACTTAAGAAATTGAACCTGCTTACAAAATCTTCCCTGCATTCAGGGCTAATGAAAAGCCGGTTGACTCGCCCTAAAATCACGGCTACAATCCGCCCCGCGTTGGCAGCGAACCTCAAACACTTCCCAACGAAGTGACCTTTTCGTATGCCTCGACTTCTGTCCCTGACAATCAACAGTAAGAGATTTAGTCAAATTTTCGATCCATCGCTTTGATGGTTTTGCCGAGGGACGTGTAGACAGTTATCACTTGTGCGAACTTAACAGAGAGCATCCCCGTTGAAGTTCTCACTGGGCAACAGGGGAACAATCATGTTTCCGATTTCCATTGAATTCTAAATCTGCCGGCGAGCCGTGCCTTAACCCCGATATGGTCTGACTCAATGCTGTATTGGGGTTAGTGCTGATATTATTTTGGCCTTCACCTAATCCAGCGCAAGTTAGGGCTGACGCCGCTAGGGAGGAGAACAGGATGCGAGCCTCACGTCGCGGTCTTTTTTTCGGTTTTTCATACGCTTTCGTTTTGGCTGTATTAAGTTTTGGCTGGGCTGTGGTAGCCCGCGCGCAAGGGATTCCGGGACTTCCCGGCAATGCCTCTGATGCTGCCTTGGGAATAGGGGTAAGCGAAAACAAGCTTGGCAGCGTACTCTTCTTCAACTACTACACGAGTGATGCGCTTAGCAGTCAGGTTAATACGCGCATTAACCTTACCAACGTCCACCCTACGCTTGACGTCGTTATTCACATCTTTTTTGTTGATAGCAGCACCTGCATCATCGCCGATGCTTTTCTCTGTCTGACGGGCAATCAGACCACCACGTTCCTCACTTCAGATCTTGACCCGAACGTGACTGGCTATCTAATAGCCATCGCGGTTGATTCTGAGGGACGTCCGGTAAGCTTTAACTATCTGGCCGGAGATGAACTCGTAGTGAATCAGACGGGTCATCGTTTTGGCTTGGCAGCAGTAGCAGCCGCACGCCGTGACGGCAATTTTGCATCGCCGGTTAATGCTGATGGCACAACGTCAACAATGTTTTTCAATGGCTCTCAGTATGACTCGCTGCCGTATACGATGGTACTCGATAGCTTCCCGAGTCAGGTGGCTGGCGTTGGCGCACCATTAGCCGACACTGGAATCTATGTTTATACACCTTTGCCTAATTTGACTGCTGGCAGTGCGTTTAGCGGAACGCTTTTCTTCTTGGTTCATGATGATTCTGAACATTCATTTTCAGGGCAGTTGCCGCTAAATTGCTTTCTGACCCCGGACAAACAACGAATTACATCAGTTCGCACCTCACCCCCCCTCAACATAATCGTTCCCAGCGGGCGCACGGGCTGGGCCAGTTTTTACGGCGTTGGGAGCCAAACGGTAATTTGCAATCCTTCTGGTTCAACGGTCAATCTATCTAACGTGCCCTTGATGGGTGCAACGGCGACGAAGGTCGGATCATTCACGGGCGGCCACAATCTGCGGTATGCAACGACTTTCTCTCCAGGATATTCGATCACGATCCCGCTTATTCCGCCGTCTTGCGGCTCTACCGTTGATTATCCAACGCGCGGGAGCAGTTTGTGTTTATAGATTGACTGAAGCGGAAGGCTGCACCTCACACAACCCTTCACACACGAGCTACCGCAAGTTATCCTATTGGATATTGGTTCGGTAGCGATACTTCCTGGCAAGCGGGCGCAACCACTCTTGTGTTTGCGCCCCAATCTTGTTTCCCCTCCTCCTTTACGTCTGAATGTCCAATATCCCACCCCCCTAAAAAAGGGAGAAATTTATGAAACTTGCTTCAATTAAAAGCGTGAACCCATTGGAGTTCTTTTTCAAATTCAAGGACGTGTGCACGGCCAGTGGAATAGTCTTTATTTTATTCAGATAGTCGTCTGCCAATCACGCTTTGCAAAGCGGCCCAACGGTAAATTGTATCAGCATACTGAGTAGATAATAAAAAAAGCGGATGCCCTCAATCTGAAGTGATTGCCCTCTGTAAATAACCTCTTGGTAGTCTTAAACGTAAGTTTGATTTGATCACCTCTCACTCAAAGTTGTAATTTAACAATTGGCAAACATACGACTCTACTCAACACTTAGCGAACTCAATTCAACGAGAGCAGTACAATATGGCAGAGTTTACTTGCAGATTAGGAACCCCAGCGGGCGAGATCGTTATGCGCACCGTCGAAGGGATGTCCGAACAGGAATTACGGCAGCGGCTCTCTCTGGAAGGCTATCGAGTCTTCTCCATAGAGAATCCTGGTGCGATTGGTGGCCTATTCGCAAGCACGGGCAGACCACGATCGGTCAGAATCAAGCTCGATGATTTTTTACTTTTCAATCAACAGTTAGCGGCGTTATTACACGCAGGCCTGCCAGTCTTACAAGCCATTCAAATGCTGCGTCAGAGATCACCGAACCCGAAGCTACGCAAAGTGCTGGGCGATGTTGAAGCGCGAATAAAATCAGGCAGTGCTTTATCGGAGGCGTTTGCAGCGCAAGGCGAAACTTTCGCGAAAATCTACACCGCCTCTATTCTTGCCGGTGAGCGGTCTGGAAATTTGGACGAAGTCCTGCGTCGCTATGTTATTTTCACCAAGTCCATTGCTCAGCTCCGCCGCAAAATTCGCAGTGCATTGACCTATCCCATCCTGCTGCTTTGTGCGGCAGCCATACTGATCGTGGTGTTGACGACCTTCGTCATCCCTCAGTTCTCATCGCTTTATGACAACATGGGTTCGGAATTGCCACCGATTACAGTTTACGTAGTCGGCTTCTCGACATTGGTGCGTGAAAACATCTTCTGGCTGGCTCCGGCGCTTGCAGGACTTTTTGCTGCCCTTGTTTCGTGGCGGAGGACGGAGAATGGGCGGCGCGCGATGGATCATTTGGTGCTCAAAATTCCGGTTGTTGGCGAGTTGCTAAAGCAGATGACCACGGCGCAATTTTCCCGCAGTATGGCTACCCTGCTGGCAGGTGGCATCACAGTCGTCGAATCATTTCAAATCGCATTGGCTTCCATTTCTAACCGCGATTTGCTGCGTTCGACAGAACCCGCACTTCCCAAGGTCCGCGAAGGCAAACCTTTCACTGATAGCCTGGCTGAAGCGGGATGGGTTCCTGCACTGGCGACCGACATGATTGGTGTCGGCGAGCGATCCGGTGCACTTCGGGAAATGCTGGACGAAGTGGCTGGCTTTTATGATGCCGAAACCGAAGTTAAGCTGGGCCAATTGACAAGCTTGATCGAGCCAGCAATTTTGTTTTTGATGGCTGGCGTAGTCGTTACGATTCTACTGGCCATCTATATGCCATTGCTGCAAATGGTCAGCAGATCCGGTGCATAAGTCTTAAATCTCGAACTTTCATCTGAAACTCAACATGGCAACTGCCGCAGAACAGATCAACACAACTTCTGAGCGTGACACCGCCGAGCGCATCGCGCAGCGTTATCGTCTTAACTTCATTCAGCTCGAAAATCACCCGGTGGATTACGCATTGGTGCAGTCCTTACCGGTGGACTTAATGCTTCGAAACAAATTCGTACCATTGCGGCGCGAGAATGGCCATATGGTCATCGCGATGGCCGATCCGTCAGACTTAATGCTGCTTGACGAATTGAAGGCGCAACTTCGAATCCCACTCAAGGTCGAAGTCGCTACCGCAACGGCCATTGAAGCGGTTCTGCGTAAAGGCGACTCTTCGCAGCGCGTACTGCAGGAGGCCACTGAAGGTTTCCGTGTCTCTTTGGTCCGAGAGACCGATCAGGGTGAAGAGGTTCTAGACCTTGACCGTTTGTCGAGCGACGCCGAGATGTCGCCGATCATCAAACTGGTGGACACGATTGTCTTCACGGCCTTGGAAAAGCGCGCCTCGGACATTCATATGGAGACGCGCGATTCGGACATGGTTGTGCGTTACCGCATTGATGGCGCGCTCTACGAAGCTGGCGACCCGATTGACATCCGCCACCACCAGACCATCATCTCGCGTATTAAAGTCATGTCGGAACTCGACATTGCCGAGCGCCGCGTACCGCAGGATGGACGCTTCCGCATGCGCATCAGAGGACGCAACGTGGACTTCCGCGTTTCAATCATTCCGACCGTGCATGGCGAAGACGCGGTGATTCGTATTCTTGACAAGGAGCAGATCAACGAGTCGTTCAAAGACCTGCGCCTTGAAGTTGTCGGTTTCGATCCGGTTCTGCTGGCTAAATTTCGCCGCTTCATTCTCGAGCCGTATGGAATGGTGTTGGTGACAGGGCCAACGGGATCGGGTAAAACGACAACGCTTTATGCGGCGCTCAATGAGATTCGCAACGATGAAGATAAGATCATCACTATTGAAGACCCGGTCGAGTATCAGCTTCGAGGCGTCGCGCAGATTGCGGTCAACGAAAAGAAGGGACTGACCTTCGCACGTGGCCTGCGTTCTGTCCTGCGCCACGATCCGGACAAAATCATGGTTGGTGAAATCCGTGATAACGAAACCGCGCAGATTGCAATTAACTCGGCGCTCACCGGACATCTGGTCTTTACCACCGTCCACGCTAACAACGTGATTGACGTAATCGGTCGCTTCATCAATATGGGCGTCGAGCCATACAATTTCGTCTCGGCATTGAACTGCGTGTTGGCACAGCGGCTGGTGCGCGTCATTTGCCCGCGCTGCCGCGAGAAGTATCAGCCGACCGATGCAGAACTAATCGAGTCGGGATTGGCCCCATCGAAGTTTAAAGATCACGTCTATTACAAGGCTGCCGGCTGCGAGGTCTGCAATCACACGGGTTATCGCGGGCGCACTGCGATTCACGAACTGCTTGATATGTCCGACTCCATTCGCGAATTGATTATCGCCCGCAAACCCGGATCAGAAGTCAGGCGTACTGCCATCCAGGAAGGCTTGGGTAGTTTGCGGGAATCGGCGTTGCGGCTGGTTTTCGAAGGGCAGACGACGTTGCATGAGATCAACCGCGTAACATTTGTTGAAGAAGTGGCATAGTTCCGGCATCGTCGCATGGATTTTGACTGAAAGAGGCTTGTGCCAAAGGCACGAATCGTTTTTTCGCTTTCTGCCAAACAGAGACTGAAAATTAAATATCTTTTTGAAAGCTACAGATTTGGAACGCTTCTGGAAATAAGGCGTTGAATGCGTTTAGTTGCGATAAACCCGGTCGCACTAAAAGTTTCAGCCCCTTTTGCCGCAATCCACCACTAGGTCGCCTCAGAAGACTAGCAAACTTTCGAGTTATTTCAACCACGAGATTTGGCTTTGGCTTTGGGCCAAATCACTTGCGCAGAAAAAATGGGGATCAAGCTTGTCAAGCCTGGTCCGGTCTGGAACAAAAGAGATAGCTGACGCTCAACACCAAACAAAAGAAGGTCACCATGAACACAAACACCGCGACTCGCAGACTATTATCCTTGATGCTTTCGTTCTGCCTGATCCTGCCGGCAACCACAACCGCTTTTGCCAACGGCAAAGGCAAGAAGAATTTTAATGAGGGCAACAAGTATGAAGCTGCGCTGCAATGGGACTTGGCGGCGCAAGCTTTTGCTCTGGCGGTCTCAGCCGAGCCGAACAATCCTGAATACCGGCTTCATTACCTGCGCGCGCTACAGCAAGCCTCGTTGATGTATGTCAGGCGCGGTGATGCGTTATCAGAACAGAACGATTACGCAGGGGCTTACTCGGCCTTCCGTACGGCGTACAACTACGACCAGGGGAACGAGATCGCACGGATTAAGATGGAGCGTATGCTCGATCAACAGAAGGCCATCGCCAATGGTGTTGAGCCAGTCGCATTTAATAGCTCTGGCAACGTAAGACCTACCGCTGATATTCAAATTGCCTCCAGGCCTCGCAATCGTGACACTATCCAGAATGTGGCCTTCAAAGAAGCCAGCGTTAAATCCGTCATTAACACATTGGGTAAGCAATTGAGCCTTAATGTCCTGTTCGATGACGCGGTCAAAGACGAAAAGATGTCGGTGGATATGAGCGATGTGACGCTGACCAAAGCGTTCGACAACATCCTGTTCATGAAGAAGATGACATTTGAGCAGATGGATCGCCGGACGATCATCGTCTATATGGACAACGCGACCAACAAGCCGCGCTTTGAGAAGCTGATGGTCAAAGCTTTTTATCTGGGCAACATCAACGGTAACCAGGCGCGCACTGCAGTGACTTTGGCACTTGGCAATACGCGCACTGTGCAAACGCTCGACACGAATGCGGGCGGCCCTGGCGGGGGCGGGGGCGCATCAGGCGGCAACATTCTGCTGGTCAAAGCCACGCCACAGGAATTGCAGGTCGTTCAGCAGATTCTGGACATGGTGGACAAGAACAAAAATGAAGTCGTGCTGGATGTGGAAATCTATGAAGTCTCGCACGACAGCATGACGCAGATCGGCAATCAGATCGGCACTAAACCAGTAGACTTTATTGCAGAGCGATCCAGCACCACCGGCACAACCACGACAGTCACTCAAGAGGCCGTTAAATCGGCTGGCCTTAGTTCTCTGGGCGGCTTCGGATTGAACATTAAGGATTCAACTGCAAGAGCAGGCAACAGTCTGTTCAGCACAGGGCTTGGAGCAATGATCGGTTTACCGCCCACCACCATTTCCCTGCTCCAATCAAAAGGCACTTCGAAGTTACTGAATAAAACTCAAATTCACGTTCTGGATGGCCAGGCAAACACAACCAAGGTAGGACGCAGCGTTCCGGTGCGACTCGGCACGCAGTATGGCCTCAGCGGTTACAACACCGGACAGGTGAATGGTGTTGGAGGTGCCGTGGGTGGCGCAATTAACGGAGCACTTGGCGGCGGCTTCGGCGGCGGTCTCGGCGGCGGGATTGATTCCATTCAATATCGCGACGTCGGTTTGGTGATTGAAGCAACACCGACAATCACGAATGAAGGATATGTTGAAGTGAAAATGAAGTTTGAAACTTCAGATGTGGCGGCGTCCGGCAGCAGTTCGGATTTAACGCCGACATTCACACAACGCTCACTGCAAACTGTCGCGCGCATCAAAGACGGAGTCACATCGGTTGTCGCTGGTGTCAAACAGGATAACAAAGGGGACTCACGGGCAGGCATTCCTATATTGGGCATGATTCCAATTCTGGGCAGGCTATTCGCCACTCCGCAGCAAACCAGCAACCAGACCGACATCGTCATCACCGTTACGCCACACATCATCCGTTCGGCTGGCATTACGCAAAAAGATTATCTGGCGATCTACGCTGGCGGCGCGAACACTTCTGGTTCTGCCATGCCGCCCAGCATTGAAGATGTAGTCTTCCGCGCGCAGCAGGAAGAGGAGCAGGAGCGTCGCCTGATCGCATTGAACTCACCCGGACTTCAGCAAGAACTTCCACTAACGCCAGACAACGGCACACAGAGCGGGCGTGGGGTCAGCGGGAATCAAATGGCCAGCATGCAGCCTGCCGCGAACACGAATATGCAGCCCGTGGCCAACCAGCAGCGCGGCCCTGTGCAGGGGCCCAACGCGCCGGTTCGTCCTCAATTCGATAATAATTCGCTGGTTGCTCCGGTGAATTCCGTAACATCGGGTGCGCCGATAGCTCAATCTCCGCCTCAGATGCCTGAACAGACGCCAACTAGCATCAGCGACATTCCGCCGAATGATCCCGCACCAGGAACGTCCGCTAAGGAAGGCGACCCCGCGGAAGGCCAAGCCGTTAAGCCTGAAAATGCGATTCCAATGGCAGTTCCCAATTCCAATCAGGACAGCCCTGAACGGCTCGAAAAAATGGCGAAGATCAAGCAGATATACGCCGACGAGGCAAAGAAACAGGCAGATGAGGCAGCCGCGAACAAGAAGAACAGGAAGCAACCTGAGTCTTATTCGATGCCGCTGCCAGAAGGCATTAGAGGGCCGAAGACCCCTGTTGGCCAGGCTCTGCCTACAATGCAAACGTCGCGTAGCAATATTAACTTCAGTCTGTCAGTTCCCAGCCGCCAGCAGATGGGCAAGAACTTCAACGTTGCGGTCGAAGTCAGCGGGCAAGGCCAGATGATGGGGGCAACCCTCGCCATTCGATTTGACGAAAGTAAGGTGCAAGTCAAATCGGTGCGCAGCGGGAATCTGTTTGGCGCACAACCCGTGCTGAACTCCAACATCGAAAAGGGCATCCTGAACGTGTCCATTAAGAGTCCGCAGAAAGCAGGTGTGGCTGCCAACGGTCAGGTGATTGTTATTGAATTCGCCGCAGTGGCCGAAGGCTCCACCGAGATCGCCTTCAACAACGCGGAGACCAAAGTCAGCTTGATCGGCAACATGAGCGTACCTGCCAAAGGCGCTGCCGCCCAGGTTGTCATCAGCCGCGATGGAGTGGCTAGTGCATCCAATGAACGATAGAAAAAGGTGGCCGGTGGCCGGTAGCCGATGGTCGGCAGTTGCCAGCCACAAACTGTCAGCCACTGGTGATCAACCAAATGGCGAATCCGGCTTCACTTTGCTCGAATTGATCATTACTCTGGCAATCATCGCCATTCTGGCGGCAGGAACCATTCCGGTGGCGCGCAACGTCATCCGCCGCGAAAAAGAGATGGAGTTGCGCCGCAACCTGCGCGAGTTGCGGCAAGGGATAGACCGGTACTATTTGGCTTGTGAACAGGGCCGGTTCAGCCCGTTCTATATGGCCGGGCGGCCTCGTGAAAAGTACGATTGTTACCCCAAAGACCTTCAGGAAGACTTGATTGATGGCATTCCACTGGCAAATAAACCTAATGGGGAAAAGATCAGATTTCTGCGCCGCCTTCCAAAAGACCCGCTTACGGGGAACGTGGACTGGGTGACCTCACCTTCAAGTGAAGGGTTGGATAACATATTCGACGTCACTACCCGCCAACAGGGAATGTCGCTGGATGGCAAAACATCTTATAAAGATTGGTAAGCAATGAGAGCAAAATCTCAAACAGGGAATTTCAAATCGCTTGAGCAGAACGATCGCATACGCCGCTTTCGCCACCAAGCAGAGCGGGGATTTACGTTTATGGAGCTGATGATTGTGATGGTCATCATTGCGATCCTGGCTACTGTGGCAATCCCGCGATATTTAGCCCACCTGCGGCGCGCGAAAGAAGTCGTCCTGCTACAAGACCTGTGGGCAATGAACCGCGCAATTGATTTTTATACGACCGATAAGGAGAAACCTCCGGCAAGTTTGGAAGACGTAAAATCAGCGGGTTATTTGCGCGAGATTCCTAAAGACCCAATTTGCCCCGAATGCCCTTGGACGGAGGTGCCTGCGGTATCAGATTCAACTGACCTGAATGCTGCTGGCGGCATCGGCGGAGTGAAAAGCAGCGCGCCCGGCGCAGACTCCGCAGGCAAGGCTTTCTCAGAGTATGGCAATTAAGCAGTAGGCAAATACGCGGGCGAATTCTTCAAATCAATCATAATCATCAGAGTCCATC
>JBDSAM010000185.1:0-2876 GCA_039922135.1 Blastocatellia bacterium | reverse complement strand
AGTTCATCGGGACGCATCTGGCGCTGGCGAAGCAAGTAGCTTGTGATTACGCCGGAACAGCCCCACAGCGCGGCGGCGGCGGCGGCCAGCAAATAGCCTCTGCGCGCGTGGCCAGGCGCAGAGGCTTCGTGTGCAGAAAGAGTGGGCGCGCTCACTTGGGTTGGGTCGGGTTCTCTAAAAGGATTTTGGCGATGCGGATTTTGATCTGTGGTGCGCTGTAATGATCGCAATTGACCAGCACGGCAATGCTCAGTCCTTGTTCCGGGTATTTCGTTAGCATGGAGGTCGCGCCGACAGAGCCGCCAGAGTGTTCAATCCGCCGTTTGCCTTGATCTGTGGCGCTGCTCCAGCCGAAGCCATAAGCCGTCGGTTTGCCGTCGCGAGTCTTTTGCGAAGTGAACATCTGCGCAATTGAGTCGCGTTTGGCCAGCTTCTCGCCGTCGTAGGCCGCCGCATACTTGATCAAATCTTCAACAGTCGAAAGCAATCCGCCTCCGCCCCATTTGTTGCTCTGATCTACCTGCGGCACGTTGATCACGGGACTGGTATTGTTGACGCGAGTGTAAAAGTGCGCCCGCCGGGGGATGATTTTGATCCGGTCATCGAAGCAGGTTTGCTTCATTGCCAGCGGTTCAATGATGTGGCCCTGGACATAATCGGTGAAGCTTTCGCCGGAAGCCGCTTCGACCACGCGGCTGAGCAGGTTATATCCGTAAGTTGAATAGCTGTATTTCTCGCCGGGATCGTTGACCAGTGGATCGTCTTTGAAGATGGCCAGTGCGGATTCGACGCTGGCGTAGTGTACGTTGCTGAGCATCTCGTTGCCTTTGTAATGGCGGATGCCGCCCTGATGGCCGAGCAGTTGGCGGATGGTAATCGGCCCTTGTTTCTTCGGGAACGTTGGGACGTACGTCTGGACTTCGGCATCCAGATTAATCTTGCCTTGTTCGACCAATTGCATCACGGCCAGCGCGGTGAAGGTTTTGGAGACGGAGCCGATTCGCGAGACAGTTTGCGAGGTGAAGGGAACCTGGTTTTCCAGATCGGCAAATCCGAAGCCCTTGGCATAAACGATCTTTCCATCCACTGCGATGGCCACAGCCACGCCGGGCACTGAACCCTTCTGCATCTCTTCGGCGATGGCCTTTTCAATCAGTGCGACGCGGCCACGAACGTCAATCTGTTGCGCAAAAGAAAGCGCAGGCAAGACAAACAGCAGACAGAGCGCAAGCAGCGCTTGGCGATTCGATTTCATGGAGCCTCCGATACTAAATTTGAAATAGTCAGGTCATGGTTCACGGCAAGCGCGACTGAAGTACCATTGCGGCGCGAAAAACTCAATGTGCTGTGCTACCATCGGCCTCGTTCGCACTACCGAACCACAAATCCAGGATGGCAAACTGAAGAAGGATACCTGTAATGAAAAAGGCGCATCTGTTTATTCATTCACTGATTATGCTGCTGGCATTGGCGTTGACGGCTTCGACGATTGGCGCGCCCGCGCCATCTGCAGTTGGCGATTGGCCGCAATGGCGTGGAGCCAATCGCGACGGCATCTCGAAAGAGACGGGCTTTGCAAAACAATGGCCTGCTGCCGGCCCAACATCTGTGTGGACGATCTCTAACATCGGCGAAGGCTACGGTGCGTTGGCGATTCGCGGCGACCGTATCTACGTTCAGGGCACGCGCGGCGATGCCAGCGTGGTTTATTGCCTGAACCGTGCCGATGGCAAACAAATCTGGTCAACTGCTCTGGGGCCGAAAGTGGACGAAGGGCGCGGCAATGGACCGCGTTCGACGCCGACGCTAGACGGCGATCAGATGTATGTGCTGACTGAAAACGGCGATCTGGCCAGCCTGCGCCTGCGCGACGGATCAGCGGTTTGGAAAAAGAACATCTTGAAAGAGTTCAACGGAGGCAATCCGCATTGGCTGATCAGCGAATCTCCGCTGGTGGACGGCAATCGAGTGATCGTCTCGCCAGGCGGCAAAGGCGCGGGGATCGTCGCGCTTGAAAAGATGACCGGCAACCTTATCTGGAAGACGGCGGATTTGAGTGATGGCGCGGCTTATTCGTCGTGCATCGCGGAAGATGTCGGTGGCGTGCGGACTGTGATGAATTTCACGGCGCGCGGAGCCGTGGGCGTGCGCGCCAACGACGGCAAGCTGATGTGGCGTTACGACCGCGCGGCTAACGGCACCGCCAATTGCACAACGCCCGTCTTCGCCGACAACAAAGTCTTTTTCACGTCGGACTACGGCACGGGCGCTGCACTGTTGGGATTGAGCGCGCAAGGCGGCGAGGTCAAGTCCCAGGAAGTCTATTTCAGCAAAGATATGATGAACCATCACGGCGGCGTGGTGCTGGTCAATGGCTATCTGTACGGTTTCTCGAATTCAATCCTGACCTGCCTGGAGTTCGCGACCGGCAAAAAGATGTGGGCCAACCGCAGCGTCGGCAAAGGCGCGCTGACTTATGCTGACGGGATGCTCTACCTGCTGGGCGAAGACCACACGGCAGGATTGGCTGAAGCTTCGCCAACCGCTTACAACGAGAAGGGGCGCTTTACCATCACTGATCTGGGCAAACCTAGCTGGGCGCATCCTGTCGTGGCTGGCGGCAAGCTGTACATCCGCAATCAAAACACGCTGACTTGCTACGACGTGAAGGCGAAGTAAGTGAAGTTACACGTAAGGATGAGGGCATGCCTATAGTCAGCCGTTTGACTGTTTTCAGAAACCTGCATAACATCCGCACACCCTCAAAGCAAACAGTGCCCTAGCAAACCCTCACACGGATTGTGGACGCCTGTATGCACTTACTTCACCCGGAACTTCCATAAAGAAGTGTATAAGGAGTTGCCCTATGCAAAATG
>JBDSAM010000184.1:0-6712 GCA_039922135.1 Blastocatellia bacterium | reverse complement strand
CCGGACGGTGTTTTCGCCCAGAATATTTCGGATGTCTTTTTCGCCATAACCTTTTCGCAATAAGGCCTCGGTGATTTTCGGCAGTTGCGCGCAGTCTTTCATACCTTCGGGCATTGATCCGCCATCGAAATCCGAACCCAATCCGACGTGATCCGCGCCAACCAGCTTTACGGCGTGGTCAATGTGCTCAACAATCTTTTCCCAACTGACTGTGGGCGGCGGACCGAATTGTTTGGCCAGTTCTTCGCGGATTTTGGCCATCGCGGTTTCCCGATCCGTTTGCTGGCTTTCTCCACCGCTGCTTGCGCCCTCGGCTCTTCTGCCGCCTCCGCCAAACTGAATTCCGTACTTCTGCATCAACTCTGTTCTGGCGGCAGTGGATTTCTTTGTGTATTCGTAGAGTTTTTGATCTATAAAGCTGTCCAGATAATTGATCTGAATGACGCCGCCTTTGGCCGCTAGGGCTTTGATCATTTCGTCGGTCATGTTGCGAGGATGTTCGCTGATGGCGCGGCAGGAAGAATGCGACGCGATCATCGGCGCTTGGCTGACTTCCAGTGCGTCCCAGAAGGTTTTGTCCGCAACGTGCGATATGTCCACCATCACGCCCAGTTTATTCAGTTCGCGCACGACGTCTTTGCCAAACGGGGTCAGCCCGTTGTGTTTGGGTTGATCACCCGAAGAATCCGCCCAATCCGTATTGACCGAATGCGTCAGCGTCAAATAACGAATGCCCAGCGCAGCATACATTCGCAGGATGGGCAGGCTGTTGTTGATCATATGGCCGCCTTCCATTCCCAGCAACGCGATAACCTTTCCTTCTTTATGGGCTTTGCGAACGTCGTCGGCGGTCGTGCAGAGCATCACTTTGTCCGGCATGTCCGCGGCGAGTTTGTGTACTGCCGCAATGCGTTCCAACGCATTGTTGACGGCGGTGGGGCCAGTGACTGTGCCGGACATGAAGATCGAAAAGAACAGACCGCTCAGTCCTCCCTTTTTCATACGCGGCAAATCCACTGCGCCGGTCGTGTGTTCATCGGCGAAGTTCCAACCCTCTCGTTGCAGATTTGGGGTGACATCAATGTGGGTGTCCAGCACGATGGATGAAAAATGGATTTTGCGGGCTTTCTGTGCGACGGCGTCTTCTTGGGCAAGCTGAACTGAATTGATTGAAAGCAGAACCAGGACAGACAGCAAGGCACAAAGCAAAACGAGGCGGATCGGCTTCATTCTTTCCTCCGACGAAACGAAATTTGATTGTTGAAAACTTGATAAGAGTGTGCGGCAGACGACGGGAATTCTACACGCAGGCTGGGCAGGGGAGCGAGAGGAGAAATAAAAAAGCTTGCGGCCGCAAGAGCGCGATGAATCGTCAAAGACTGTCGCGCTCTTACGGCCGCAAAACTGTTCAGGCCGAATTTGTAGTGATTAGTAACGGTCACCACCGCCGCTGCGACCACCGCTGCTGCCGCTGCGACCGCCACCTCCACCACCGCCACGGCCGCCGCCGCCGCCGTAGCCGCCACCACCACTACGGCCACCGCCACCACCACCGTAGCCGCCACCACCACCACCACCACTGCGGCCACCACCACCTCCGCCGTAGCCTCCGCCACCATAACCGCCGCCTCCGCCGCCGCTGCGTGGCGGACGGCTTTCGCGGGGACGCGCTTCATTCACGGTCAATGAGCGGCCATCAAGCTCGCGCCCGTGGAAGTTCTGAATCGCCGCGTCTGCGGCTTCCTGGGTTTCCATCTCGACAAAGGCGAAACCGCGAGAACGCCCAGTGTCGCGATCCGTCACAATATTGCTGGATTCGACTTTGCCGACTTGGGCAAATATCTCTTCCAAATCCTGCTCCGTCACGGTGAAGGGCAGATTTCCAACATACAAACGAACTGGCATAGATTTTCCTCTGAAATGCTAATGAAGCAGATCCGACTGGCGGGCGGAAACGGTTTCGCGCCTGACGCTGATCCCGACTGAGCTAACTGACAAGTAACAGAACGACCTACAGATCTGCTTTCTGGTTGCTGAACTTCCTGCTCTCTAACGACCGACTGCGCAAGCCAAACATCTTAGAAGACGGCGCATCACCGTTGATGCTAGTGAGTAGGCACGGCTGGAAACTAGATCAAACTCAAAACGCAAACAGACCCGACCGAAAACTTCCGCAGGGCGAGTCCCGGCTGGCGTGCTGTCTAATTGCGAGTGGGATATTTCCATCGGGCGCATCATAAACGGCGGCGGCGAGCTTTGGCAAAGCCTTTCATTGGATCAGTATCGCTCGCGATGCTGATTTGGTTCACAGCAGGTTGAACCCTTCCTGGCTGAATCCGACACGGTCTGCGCCCATCCGTTGGCGCAGAGCATTGAGCAATTCGACGTGCGCATCTTCCTTCAACCAATCTTCGTATCCCAGCGACCGCAGCAGATCATGCATGCCAAGCTCCGCGCTACGCCGCCCACTCGCGCCATCACCCTGCCATAATGTGTCCACGACAGCGCGGCTGGCGCGTGGTGCGATCAAATCGGCAAAAGCTTCAGCATCGCAGGGCAGCACGGGACTGATGGCCGCTTGGGTTTTCAATCCGGCAGCCATAAGCCGTTCCAGCGTCACAAGCCGCCGTTCTATGCTGGGGGAAGCGGGGGTGATCTGCCGCCGTACTTCGTCGCGGTTCGTCTCAATCGTGAAGCTTACCCAAACGCGCAAATCCAGCCGAGCCAGCAGATCAATGTCGCGTTCAACCAGCGGCGAGCGCGTTTGCACCACCAGCAGGCCGAAATCACCGCTTTCAGCAAACACTTCCAGCAATCCGCGCGTGATCTTCAACAGCGCTTCCGCTCCCTGATACGGATCGGTCGCTGTGCTCATGAAAATGCGCAAGGTCCCGAACATCTCTTTTCGGCGTGCTTTCTCCAGTTCCTGGCGCAGAAGTTCCGGCGCATTCATTTTCGCCTTCACCCATTCGCCCCACGGCTTGCCCGAAAAACGCTGCACCGGCATTGCCCGCACGTAACAGTAGGGGCAGGAGTTTTTGCCAAACGCGCAACCCTGATAAGCATTCAGCGAATGCGTATAAGTCGAAAGAAATCCGCCGGTCGGATTCAGAATGGATTTGGCCTGAACTTGTTCGATCATCACTTCCTCGAATCTTGCTTGATGCGGTAGTATCGCGCCGCATTCTGCAACCCACAATCCGCAATCAGGAGATACAAACCATGTCTACCCGAAGAAACTTTCTGACAGGATTTGCCAAAGCTGGCGCGGCGAGTGTGATCGCCGCCAGTTTCAATGAAAAGGGGATCGCCCACGCGCTTGATTCAACGCGCTTCGTTTTGGGGCGCACACCGCAAGAGGTGGCAATGGATGAAGACTTCTGGCTGGAGATTCAGCGCGCCTTCACTGTTGATCGCACGCTGATCAACTTGAATAACGGCGGCGTCTCGCCATCGCCACGAGTGGTGCAGGAATCCATGCGGCGCTATCTGGAATATTCCAACCACGCGCCGGTTTACACAATGTGGCGCATCCTGGACCCGCAGCTTGAAAGCGTCCGGCGGCGATTGGCGATGAATTTCGGCTGCGATATGGAAGAGATTGCCATCACGCGCAATGCCAGCGAATCGCTGGAAAATTGCCAGCTCGGGCTTGATCTGAAAGCGGGTGATGAAGTGCTGACGACCAATCAGGACTATCCGCGAATGCTGACTACTTGGCGGCAGCGCGAACGGCGCGACGGCATCACGGTCAAGAAGATTTCCATTCCCGTTCCGGCCACGCACGATCAGATTGTCGAAGCGTTTGAAAAGGGTATCACGCCGCGTACGCGTGTCATCCACTTCTGCCACATCACCAACCTGTCCGGCCAAATCTATCCCGTCAAACGCATCGTGCAGATGGCCCGCACGCGCGGCATTGAAGCGATTGTGGACGGCGCGCACGCCTACGCGCATTTCCCCTTCAAGCACGCCGACCTGGATTGCGATTATTACGGCACCAGTTTGCACAAATGGCTGACCGCGCCTTTCGGCACTGGGATGCTCTACGTCCGCAAATCAAAGATTCCTTCGATCTGGTCGCTCATGCCATCAGAAGAAGGCAACGCCGCCAACATTCGCAAATTTGAAGAGATCGGCACGCATCCATCGGCCAACGCCTTGGCTATCAACGAAGCCCTGGACTTTCACGAAGGCATTGGCGCTGAGCGCAAAGCCGCGCGGTTGCGCTACCTGTACCGCCGCTGGGCAAAACGCATTGAAGGCCAGAAAGGCGTCAAGCTGTTGACCAGCTTTGATCCGAAGCTGGGTTGTGGGCTGACGCTGGTGAATATCGAAGGCATTGATCCGATTCCGTTGTCCGGCTATTTGCAGCGCGAATACCGCATCATCTCGACGGTCATCAAGCACGCGGAGTTTGAAGGCTTGCGCATCACGCCGAACGTTTATACGACGGTGCGCGAGATTGATATTTTCGCCGAAGCGATGGAGAAGGTTGTTCAGAAAGGACTGCCTGCGTAATGGTTTTACTGAAAATCTCGTACAAGCTACGCGCGCATCACGTGGCCGAATACGACCGAACGTTCGCGGAACGCACGCTACCGCTGATTCGCGAACACGGCTTCAGGTTTTGGGGCATCTGGCGGACGATCATTGGCGATGCGCAGGAGTACCTGGAATTGTGGGAGTTCGATTCGCTGGCTGAATTCGACGAACGCTGGCGGCGGCTGATAGCGGATCCGCGATTGAAGGAGATTTTTGAACTCACTGGCCCGCTGGTCGAAGACGAAAATCTGTCGTTGTTTGAACCTTCGCTGCCCGGCGAAAGGATGATCTCGATGAAGCCGGAACGACACCAACCGGAAGCGCAATAAATTGGGCAGGGCATCGCTCGTCTTTTAGTCGGCGTCCTGCTCTTCCATCGTCACCAGCACGCCGTGCCAGCGCACGCCTTGCGGGATTGGCTCATACGCTTTTTCACGGCGGATGGCGAAATCCAACGACTCTTCCACAGCGTCGCTCAAATCGGTATGAATCCCCTGACACAAGCACGCATCCAGATGAGTGGCGAGAATTTCATTGGCCCAGGCAATCTCTTCGGCGGTGATCTGAGCCATGCCGTTCGGCCCGGCATCGGCTGCGGCCAGCCGTCTGATACGTGAACCCAGCAAACGCTTAGCGAGAGAAATGGCGGTGGAATGTTTCATAACAACTTTTCCTGATTCCTGTTTTTGATGTGTTAGCGTTTCTCGTAACCGCGAAATGTGGGCGCATACTACCCCGCGGTCTGGGAATGATTCAAGCGAATCTTTGCCTCCCGTTCACAAACATTGTCATTTCATTGGGGCTTGTTCTGTTGCCACGCGCGCGCGCCCTCGGTTGTTGCTTCCAGTCTGCGCGATGGGCTGATTTGAACCAGACTGTCTGCGCATAATGCCGCAATCCGCTGTTTGGCGGCGTTCTCGTCAATATCTTCATCAATGCCCAGCACGCGATCTACAATCCAACCGGCCAAGCCAATGCGCTCGTTGCCAACCGACGTGGCTAATTGTTCCGGACTGTAACGCCCGCTTAACTCCGTGACGATTCCAAGCAACGCCAACGTTGCCGCCTCAAGCTCGATTGAACTAATTCCTTTTGCTGCAGGCGGCATTGAAGAATCTTCGGCGGGACTGATCCGCAACTCACCCAGATGGCTATTGTCGCTGAGCGGCAGTGAGGATTGGCGTGCCGGGTTGCGTTCGACGTGTCGCGGTACTTCGTAATCGCCGCGCAAACTGCGTTGAATCTGCCGCTCGTACAGCATCAGTGTGCAGGTCGCATCCATCGCGGCATAATCCAACTGTTCGCGGCTCAACGGCCGCCGTCCCCAATCACCGCGCTGTTCGGTCTTGTCCAACTCAATACCTAGGTGAGCGGCGACCTGTGCCTGAAGCGAGCACTTCTTTTCGCCCGCGCGTCGCGCTGCCAGCATTGTGTCATAAATCGGTGAAGTGAAGATGTTGAAGTGACGCGCCAATCGAATGGCGTCGTAGCTGGCATTGTGAATCGCTTTGATTTGCAAGCTTAGCTCCAACGGCATTCGCAAAACATCCAGATTCAGTCCCGCCAACATGTCAATCACCACTGTTTGTACCTGTCCTTCTTCCCAAAATGCCAGTTGCAACAGAGCAACGCGTTCGGCGTCACGATCCCACCAATTGATAGTTTCAATATCAAGCGCCAACACAGGGGCTGTCTGAATCCGCCCGATCATTGCCGCCAGTGAATTTTGATCTCCGATGTACTCAACGGTGTGAAGCATTGCCGCTATCTTCTTTGATTGCCAGCGGCCTACGCAAGCGGGCGCAAGCGGGGCGATTTTTCGGGCAGGGTTTTTTCGCAAAATCAATTTGCTGTGGTGTTTTTTCGCAAGAATTGTCATTGGGGCAAGCAGATCGTTTGGCCGGAGTCAGCGTTTTCTTGCTCGCGATGATGGTTTCAAATACGCTGATAAAACTGCGGCAGGCCCGGCCCCGAAGTTCCTGGCGTTGCAGGCTTGTATCTCGCTGGTGATTGGTTGGCGCGGAAGGTCTGCTGGCCGATGCCAGCGTCGCCAGCGGGAAACGGGCGGCAGAGTTGGCAGCGAGCAACGCAATCAAAAAAATGCGACTGGGGCTAAATAAAAATTGCGAGCCGGGCGAAAACTCGTCCGGCTCGCAATGGATCGCTG